>CAZLJG010000332.1:0-3761 GCA_964559545.1 uncultured Solibacteraceae bacterium
CCGACGTGGAGACACGCGGCCGCCTTTGCCTTTGAGGGTGCCGTCGAGGAAGTTGCCCGCGTAGAACTGCAGACCGGGTTCGGTGGTGCGAATCTCGAGCGTCCGGCCCGTCACGGGTTCGTGCACAGTGGCGGCCACCTGCAAGCCCTCGCCGGAGCGGTTCAGCACCCAGTTGTGGTCGTACCCGGGGCCGTGTTTGATCTGCACGTCATCCGCATCGATGCGCGCGCCGATCGCTGTAGGCGTGCGGAAGTCGAACGGCGTGTTCGCGACCGGTGCGAGTTCACCGGTGGGGATCAACGTTGAATCGACCGGCGTGAAGCGGTCGGCATTGATCATCAGTTCATGGCCGAGGATGTCGGTCGTCTTCGCGCCACCCAGGTTGAAGTAGCTGTGCTGCGTCAGATTGATGATCGTCGGCTGGTCGGTGGTCGCGTGGTAGTCGACGATGAGCCGGTTGTCTGGCGTCAGCGTGTACTTCACGTGGGCGGTGACTTTGCCAGGGTAGCCTTCGTCGCCGTCGGGACTCGTCAGGGTCAGCAGGACGCCGGCGCCGGTTTCGTCCTGGAACGGGTCGGCGGCCCAGATGAGTTTGTCCCAGCCCTTGACGCCACCGTGCAGGTGGTTCGGGCCGTTGTTCTTCGCCAGCGAGTACGTCGTCCCGTCGAGGGTGAACATCCCGTTGGCGATGCGGTTGCCGACGCGGCCGATGAGCGAGCCGAAGTACGGCGAGCCCTTTTCGTACTCCGCGATGGTGTCGAAGCCCATCACGATGTCATCAAACGCGCCGGTGCGGTCCGGCGCCTTCAGCGACTGGATGATCCCGCCATAGGTCAGGATCACCGCCTCCATCCCGTTGCTGTTGCGCACGGTGTAGGCCTCGACGAACTTGCCGTCAGCCGTGGTGCCGAAGTCGGCCTTGGTCACGCGCGGGGGGGTGAGTGTCATGGGTTCCGATGATTCCCCGCCTCCACATCCGGTGGCAAGTACGGCGGTCGCGGTGACGAGCGTCGAGAGGAGGTGTCGCATGTCGGAATCGTATACGATGCCGCCTGACAATGACCGGGATCGGGCTCGAATTTCAGGACGTCTCGAGGTCCTTCGGCGCGGTGCGCGCCTTGTCGGGCGTCAGTTTTTCAGTGGCGTCGGGTGAGGCCCATGCGGTCGTGGGCGAAAACGGCGCCGGAAAGTCCACCCTCCTCAAAATCCTCGCCGGTATCGTCCGACCCGACCGGGGCGCGATTCGACTCGATGGCGCGACGCTCGACAGCGCGTCACCCCGCGAAGCGCTCGAACACGGCATCGGGATGGTCTATCAGGAGATGCTGGCGTTTCCGAACCTGACCGTCAGCGGAAACATTTTTGCGGGCCGGGAAATGACGCGGTCGTTCGGCCGGCTCGACGAACCGGCGATGCGCACGCGGACCCGCGAGTTGCTGGAACGCCTGCATGTGCCCGCGACGCCGGACACGCCGATGGAGCGCCTCTCCACGGCACACGCACAGTTGATTCAGGTCGCGCGGGCGCTGGCGTTTGAGTGTCGCGTGCTGGTGCTTGATGAACCCACCACATCGCTGACGGATGCGGAAGTGGACCACCTGTTTGCGGTGGTCACCGCGCTTCGGCGCACCGGCGTCACGGTTCTGTTCGTCTCACACCGGCTGCCCGAGGTGTATCGACTGTGTGATCGCATCACCGTGCTGCGCGACGGCACGTACGTGGACACGTTCGCGCGAGCGACGACCACGGCGGATGACATTGTGAGGGCCATGGTGGGCCGCGAGCCGCCGGCCCGAGCTGCACGAGCGGTGTCCGTCGGGACGGGCACGCCCGCTCTGGCGGTGCGCGGGTTGTCACGTGGGGATGCATTCCGCGATGTGTCGTTCGACGTCGCAAAGGGCGAGATTCTCGGCATCTTTGGACTCGTCGGATCCGGGCGCACGGAACTCCTTGAATCACTATTTGGTCTTGAGCCTGCATCGGCCGGTACCGTGATGGCCGATGGCAAGCCGATGACCGCGACGTCGGCGGCGGCCGCCGCGAGGGCTGGGCTCGCGCTGGTGCCCGAAGAGCGCCAGCGTCAGGGCCTGTGTTTTAACCTGCCCATTCGCGACAATCTGGTGTTGCCGACGGCGGCCACGTCAGGGACGCAGGTCATTCGCCGCGGCGCGGAACAGGTCGCGGCGCAGGCGCAGTCCGATGCGCTGGCGATTCGCACGCCGAATCTCGATGTCACTCCCGACGCCTTGTCGGGCGGCAATCAGCAGAAGATCGTCATCGGCAAGTGGCTGGCGACGAAGCCGTCGGTGTTGTTGCTCGACGAGCCAACCAAAGGTGTGGATGTGGGCGCCAAGTTCGAAATCCATAATCTGATTCGTCGGGAGGCCGACCGCGGCATGGCGTGTGTGATGGTGTCGAGTGATCTGCCGGAAGTACTCGCCCTGGCAGACCGGGTGCTCGTGATGCGCGAGGGCCGCGTGCGCGGGGAAGTGCCCGGCCGCGAGGCGACTGAGGAGAACGTCATGCAGTTGGCCACACACGAGGTCGTCGCGTCATGACGTCGATCTGGCGCGCGCGCGAGTTCAGCACACTGGTCATCCTCGTACTCGAGGTCCTCTTTTTCACGTGGTATCTGTGGCCGGAATCCGGTGGACATCCGTTCCTGAACGTCGGGAACGCGATGTTGATCCTGAAGTACTCGTCGATCTACGGCATCGCCGCCATTGGCGCGGCCATCGTGATCATCACTGGTGGCATCGACCTCGCCTCGGGCGCCGTCATCGGCCTCACCAGCGTCGTGACGGGGTACTTCTTCGTCGAGGCCGGCTGGGGACTGTTCCCGAGCGCGATGATGGGGTTGCTCGTTGGTCTGTCGGCCGGCCTCGTGTCGTCCTGGCTGATCGTCGGCATGAAGTTGCCGCCGTTCATCGCGACACTCGGCGTGATGGGCATCTGGCGCGGCGTCGGGTACATCATCACCGAGGCCCGGTTCTACGACCTGTCGGCGAAGTTGCCGCGCAACTGGACCGTCGGTGGCGTGGCGATTGATTGGGTCCCTCCGATCGTCATGGTGGTGCTCGTGGTGGCCTTCCAGATCGTCATGAAGCAGTTCCAGTGGGGACGCTCCGTGTTTGCAGTCGGTGGCAACGAGATGGCCGCCTTGTTCTCGGGCGTCCGCGTTGGCCTGGTGAAGACGACCGCCTACGTGACGGCCGGCCTGCTCGCTGCGACGTCGGGTGTGGTGCTGGCCATCGTCCAGGGCCAGGGCAAAGCCGACCTCGCCAATGGCTACGAACTCGATATCATCGCGTCAGCCGTCGTGGGCGGCGCGAGCCTGTCGGGCGGACGTGGATCGGTGGCCGGGGCCGTCCTCGGCGCGCTCATCTTCGGCGTGCTGCGCAACGCGCTGCCGCAGATTCCAGGCGCGACGTTTTACGACCGCGTGATCGTCGGCCTCGCGGTTATCGTGATTGTGGTGATGGACCAGGTGATGGTCAGGAGAGCGAAATGAAGAGACTGCTGTTGGTCGGAATGGTCGCGCTCGTGAGCGCATTGGGTGTCGTGGCGTGTGGCGGCGGGACTGAGGATGCGCCGAAAAAATTGCGCTTCGCGCTGATTCCCAAGTCGCTCGATATTCCCGTGTTTGACTACGCGCGGATCGGCGGCGAACGTGCGGCCGCCGCGCTGGGTGTCGAAGTGATCTATCGCGGACCCGACCGGCCGGACGAGCTCCGTCAGAAGGAAGTCCTCGAGTCGTTCAT
>CAZLJG010000333.1:0-3760 GCA_964559545.1 uncultured Solibacteraceae bacterium
ATCACCCTGGAGCATGATGGCGTCGGCTTCCACCGACCCACCACACCCCAGGGCGGCCTTCAATTGTTTCAACCACGACTGAAGTTCGGCGTCCTTGAGACCCAACTGCTCAATGACGGTGACTTCCTTGCCGCCTCGGCCGCTGCGTTCGTATCGCACGACCGCTCGCTTCGGGCCTGACCTGTCGAAGTCACCTGGCTCGAAGTCCCGCAGTCCCGGGGCTGCGAGGTTCCGAGGTTCCGGAGTTCCGGAGTCCCGAGGTTCCGAAGTGCCGGAGTCCGGCACCTCGGGTAGCCCCAGTTGCTTACGCAGGTCTCCGAACGGGTTGTTCTTCATGCCCGGGTCTTTCGGAGCGGACGGGCTTCAGCCCGTCCGATGACCGTCGGGCTGAAGCCCGGCGGCTCCGAAGAGTGACGTCGATCTTAGAACTGACTCCAGAGGTACTGGTTCGTCACTTCGTGATGGAACTGGACCTCGGCCGTCTTGATGCGCGTGCCGAGGGCCTTCGGGCAGCGGTCGGCCTGCGCCTGCTTCACGTCCACATAGCGCTGATGCACTTCCGACCCGAGCAGCTCCGCCATGAACTTGCTGCCCTTGAAGAGGCGGATGCCGTCATAGATGTTGTCCGGGAGGAACTTGGTGCGTGAGCGACGCGTTTCCGCATCCTCATCACCGAGCGGGCCTTCGAGTCCGGTCCGCAGCAACGTGTAGAGCGCCAGGTACGGATTGGCGTCCGGAGCAATCGAGCGCACTTCCACGCGCGCCGACTTCTCGTTGCCGAGCGGGATGCGGACCATCGCGCCACGGTTCACCGCCGACGCCTTGATCTGGTTCGGCGCTTCGTAGTGCGGATCCAGACGACGGTAGGCGTTGACGCTCGGATTGAGCGTGAGGCAGATCTCCTGACCACTCGCGAGGATGCGATCAATGAAGCTCCAGCCTGACTTGGAGAGCTGGTCCTGGCCCTTCGCATCAAAGAACGTGTTCTTGCCGTTCTTCGAAATCGAAATGTTGGTGTGCATGCCGTTGCCGTTGACGCCGGTCATCGGCTTGGGCAGGAAGCTGGCGGTCAGATCCATGCGCGCGGCCACCTGGCGGCAGAGCAGCTTGTAGAGCAGCACCTGGTCGGCGGCGACGTTCACTTCGCTGTACGAGTAGTTCATCTCGAACTGCGACGGCGCCACTTCGGGATGGTCCTTCTCGTTTTCGAAACCCATCGCGCGCTGCACTTCGGCCGCGCTGTCGATGAAGAGACGAAGCGCATCACCCGGCAGCGAGTGGTAGTAGCCACCGGTGCTGATGAGGTCGAACGCGCCGGTCTCGTGGAAGTGGCGCTCGGCGTCACGACCCTTGAAGAGGAAGCCCTCGATCTCCATCGCGGCGTTGAAGACCGAGCTGTCCTTCTTGAACCGGCTTTCCGTGAACGCCTTCAGGCGCGAGCGCAGGTCGGCGATGTACGGCGTGCCGTCCTTTTCAAGTACGTCGGCAAACACCAGCGCCTTGCCGGGACCGAAGACGTCGGACGGCAGCATGTAAAACGCCGGCCAGTCGATCGCCAGTCGCAGGTCCGACTCCGCCTGCTGCGAGAAGCCCCGAATCGAGGATCCGTCAAACGTCAGGTTGTCGGCCGACTTGAGCAGGAACTTCTTGTCGTAGTCGAGGGCATGCATGCGGCCCTCAAGGTCGGAAAACACCACCGTCACGGCCTTGATGCGCTTTTCATCCGTGAGGTACTTCATCTGCCGCTCACGTGCCTTGTGCGCGGGCGTGCGCTTGACCCGGGCCTCTTTGGTGGCCAGGTTCATTTCTTCGAGCTTGTCGTACGGGATTTCCAGAAAGTCGCGGAGGGGGGCAGTGGTCGGCATCGGCAGGCTCCAGAAGAAGGAAGAAGTAAAGACGAGTGAAATTACCATAAAAATGCCCGTCGCTACACTAAGGACCGACATATTTATCGAAATGAGACGGCGCTGAGCATTTTGAAGAATTCCTCCGCGCCTCCGTGTCTCCCTGTGTTATCCTTTCATCCGGATTTACGGATTGATGCCTGCCGCCCCCTTGCTCCTCGACTCGCTGTCGGCCCTGGCCGACGCCACCCGCTGCCGCATGTTGGCCGTGGTGGAGGATCACGAGTTGACCGTGTCGGAGTTGTGCACGGTGGTGCAACTGCCGCAATCCACCGTCAGCCGGCAGCTGAAGGTACTGGCCGACGCCGGGTGGCTGGCCTCCCGTCGCGACGGGACGAGCCGGTACTACACGCTCGCGCTCAAGGACGACTCCCGGGAGCAGTTGTGGCGCATCGCCCGCGATCAGGTGGCCGACCGTCCGAGCCCGGCGCAAGATGCGCGGCGCCGCGCCCGCGTGCTGAAACTCCGCACGGCCACCTCGCAGCGATTTTTTGCGACGACCGCCGGGCAGTGGGATGGCGTCCGGGACGATCTCTTCGGCCGGGACTTCCTGTCCACGGCGCTCCTCAGTTTGCTGGACGACACCTGGGTCGTCGGGGACCTGGGCTGCGGCACCGGCGTGGCCGCCGCCACACTTGCCCCGCATGTGGGGAAGGTCCTCGGCGTCGACGCCGCGGAAGAAATGCTCGCGTCCGCGCGTGTCCGTGCCTCCGCGTTGCGCAACGTCGAGTGGCGCCTCGGCACGCTCGAAGCGCTGCCGATCAAGGACGCGACGCTCGACGCCGCCGTCCTGATGCTCGTCCTGCACCATGTGCCGTCACCGGTGGCCGCCCTGACCGAAGCGTGCCGTGTCCTCAAACCGGGTGGGCGACTGCTGATCGTGGACATGACGACCCATCACCATGAGGAATACCGCCAACAGATGGGCCACGTCTGGCTCGGTTTTGGTGACGACCAGATGCGCAAGTTCCTGACGCAGGCAGGACTTGGGAAATCGACCGTGACACACCTGCCCGAAGACCCGTCCGCCAAAGGGCCCGGGCTGTTTGTGGCAGTCGGAAAGAAATCGTAGTTCGTACTCAAGGAGACAGTGATGACAACCGCAACGATGACACCGCACGCGTTTGACCTGGCGAAGGCCGCCGGGCGACTTCCGTTCAAAGTGGCCGACCTGAGCCTCGCCGAGTGGGGCCGCAAGGAAATCCGTCTGGCCGAGTTCGAAATGCCAGGCCTGATGTCCATCCGTGCCGAATACAAGGGCCAGTTCCCGCTCAAGGGCGCGAAGATCATCGGCTCGCTCCACATGACGATCCAGACGGCCGTCCTGATGGAAACGCTGACCGCGCTCGGCGCCGACGTGCGCTGGGTCTCGTGCAACATCTTCTCGACGCAGGATCACGCGGCGGCCGGTGTAGCCATCGGTCCCGAGGGCTCGGTCGAGAATCCGCGTGGTATCCCCGTGTTCGCCTGGAAGGGTGAAACGCTCGAGGAATACTGGTGGTGCACGGAGCAGGCCATGATGTGGCCGGACGGCTCCGGTCCCAACATGATCCTCGACGACGGCGGCGACGTGACGATGCTTGTGCACAAGGGCGTCGAGTTCGAGAAGGCCGGCAAGGTGCCCGCGTTTGATGCCGACAAGGATCCCGAAGAGTGGGGCGTGATCCTCGAGTTGCTCCGCACGCAGCTCAAGGAAAACCCGGGTCGCTGGACGAAGGTCGCGGCCGCCATCAAGGGCGTGACCGAAGAGACCACGACGGGCGTGCATCGCCTCTACGAGATGATGAACGCGGGCACGCTCCTGTTCCCGGCCATCAACGTCAACGACTCGGTCACCAAGTCGAAGTTCGACAACC
>CAZLJG010000334.1:0-3748 GCA_964559545.1 uncultured Solibacteraceae bacterium
GAAGGCGCAACTGCGGCCGGGACTCCAGCCCGGTGCGATTGTCGGCCAGGCCGGTGTCGAGCAGGTGTACGACGATCTGCTCATCGGGGAAAACGGCAACCGCTTTGTGGTCGTGAACAGCCGCGGTCGCGAAATCGATGAACTCGAGCACCAGGAACCCGTCGACGGCAAACGGGTGCAGCTGACGATCGATGCCGACATGCAGCGCGCGCTCGAAGACGCGTTCCGCGCCAAGGGGTTCAACGGATCAGGGATGTTCCTGGATCCGCGGACTGGCGAGATCCTCGCGATGGCCAGTGTGCCGTCCTACGATCCGAACGAATTTGCGACGGGCATCGAGCAGACCAAGTGGCAGGCTCTCCTGGGCGATCCCCTGAAGCCGCTGCGCAACCGGACGGTGCAGGGCACGTATGCCCCGGGGTCCACGTTCAAGATCGTGATGGCGATCGCCGCGCTCGAAGAAGGCCTGATCACGCCGGAGACCACATTCAACTGCGCCGGCAGCAAGACCATTTATGGCAACTCGTTTGCGTGTCATCGCGCGGGTGGTCATGGACGCCAGAATCTGCGCGAGGCCCTCATGCACTCGTGCAACGTCTACTTCTACACGCTCGGCGAGATGTTGAAGGTGGACACCATTCACAAGTGGGCCGAGCGACTGGGGCTGGTTGGCAGGACCGGCATCGACCTGCCCGCGGAAGACGAAAGCGTGATTCCGTCCGAGGCCTGGAAACGCCGCCGGTTTAATGAGCGCTGGTATCCCGGCGACACAATTTCCGTGGCGATCGGCCAGGGGTATGTCACCGTCACGCCGGTCGCGCTCGCGCGCATGATGGCGACCCTCGCCAACGGTGGCGTCATGGTGACCCCGCATGTCATTCGCGCCGTGGACCACGGTGCGGGATGGGAGCCCACGAAGAGTTCGACGGTCGTGCCGCCCGTGTCCTTGACGCCCGACATGCTGAACGCCGTTCGCGATGGTTTATGGATGGCGGTCAACAGCCCGACCGGCACCGCCCGAGGCGCGCAGCTCACCGGATATGACATCGCCGGCAAGACCGGCACCGCGCAGGTCATCTCACTCGACGCCGCCAAAGCGGTGGCCGGACGCACCACGCGTGATCTGCGCCACCACGGCTGGTTCGTGTTTTTTGCGCCGAAGGACAACCCCGAAGTGGCCGGCGTGGTGTTCGTGGAGCACGGTGCCTCCAGTGGTGCCGCCACGCCAATTGTGCGCCACGTGATGGACACCTACTTTGCGAAGAAGGAAGGACGTCCGCTCCCGAAGCTGGCACCGCCACCCACAACACCGACAACACCTACAACACCCACACCGCCTACAAGTGGAGGCGGCCTCCGGTGATCGTCGATCGTCGGGTGTTGCCGTACCTCGACTGGCCGCTGCTGGCGGCGGTCCTGGGGCTGACCGTCATCGGACTCGCGACGATCTACTCCGTCACCTGGAACATCGCGGCGAATGCACCCGGCTCGGAATTCTGGCGGCAGTTGTACGCCATCCCCGTTGGCCTTGCGGCGTTGGCGGTCTGCCTGTTTGTGGACTACCGCACGCTCGCGCAGCGCTCGGCCATCATCTATCTCGTGCTGATCGCGGCGTTGATCGCGGTGCTGTTTTTTGGTGTCGTGGCGAAGGGCGCGCGCCGTTGGATTGATCTGGGCGTCGGCTCACTGCAGCCGTCCGAATTCGCCCGTCTCGGCGTGGCGCTGATGCTGGCCATGTGGTTCGGGGATGGCCGACGGAATGCCCGCTCGCTCGCAGATCTGGCGGTGGGTGCCGCGGTCGTCGCCGTGCCCGCCGCGCTCATTTTCCTGCAGCCGGACTTCGGCACCCCCACCATGCTGCTGTCCGTCCTGGTCGGCGTCGTCTACCTGGCGGGACTGCCCATGCGCTGGGTCGGTGTTGGCGTGCTGGCCCTGGTGTTGTTGTCGCCGGTCGTCTGGATGTGGGGCCTTGAGGACTACCAGAAGGGCCGTGTCATCACGTTCCTCAATCCTGAGAGTGACCCCAGGGGCGCCGGCTGGCAGCAGATTCAGGCCAAGGTCACCGTCGGGTCGGGGGGCCTCTTCGGGAAGGGCTTCCGTCAGGGCACGCAGGGTGCCTACCGGTTCCTGCCCGAGGGCCACAACGACTTCGTGTTTGCCGTGTTGGCCGAAGAACATGGGTTTTTCGGGGTGATCATCGTGCTCGGGCTCTACCTGTTTGTGGTCATGCGCAGCCTGGAGGCGGCCAAGCTGGCCAAAGACCGGGTCGGGGCGTTCCTCGTGGTGGGGATCGTGTCCTGGTTTACGTTTCAGGTGGTGTACAACATCACTATGCAGGCAGGCTTGGCGCCCGTGAAGGGGCTCACCCTGCCATTGATGAGTTATGGCGGGTCGTCGCTGGTGGCGACACTCGCCGGGTTTGGCCTCATCCTCAACGTGCGGATGCGGCGGTTTACAAATTAAGGATCTGGCTCCATGAACAAGGAGATGGTGATCTCCTCGACCCCGCACGAAACCCGTGTGGCGATTCTCGAGGACGATCAGGTCGTTGAAGTTTTTATTGAACGCGAACATTCGCGGGGCGTGGTCGGCAACATCTACAAGGGCCGCGTCTCAAAGGTGTTGCCGGGCATGCAATCCGCCTTTGTGGATCTCGGGCTCGAGCGGGATGCGTTCCTGTATGTGACCGACGTCATCGATCCGACGGCCGAAAGCCTCGAGGACGAAGACGAACCCGGCATCGAACCCGTGCCCGTCCCTGAGCCGGGTCCTGACGTGGACATCGAGGCGCTGGCGCACGCCGAGGCCGCGCTGCCGGACGCGGTGCCGGAACCACCGGCCGAGTCTGCCGCCGCGCCCGACGCGGAGATGGCCAGTCAGCCCGCCCAGTCCGCCCAGCCTGGTGGTGGGGGACAACGCCGCGGCGGACGCGATCGGGACCGCACGCCCGCCGACACCAAGATCGAAGACCTGCTCAAGGAAGGGCAGGAGGTCGTGGTGCAGGTCGTCAAGGAGCCACTCGGCACGAAGGGCGCCCGCATCACGTCCCACATCTCGTTGCCCGGCCGATTCCTGGTGTACATGCCGACGGTCGATCACATCGGTGTGTCCCGCAAAATCGAATCACGCGAGGAGCGCCGCCGCCTCCGCACCATCGTCCAGAAGTTCAAGGAAGAGTCGGGCCTGCCGGGCGGGGTGATCATCCGCACCGCGGCCGTCAACCGGCCCGACGAGGACATCCTGAGCGACCTGGAGTACTTCAAGTCGGTCTGGACGGAAGTGCAGCGACGCAAGGACACCCAGCGCCCGCCGTGTGCGCTGTATCGGGAAGAGAGCCTGGTGGCGAAGTTGCTGCGCGACTTCCTCACCGAGCAGTTCACCGCCATCCGGATCGATGACGAGACGGAGTACAAGCGGGTCGTCGCGCTGATGGGGCGCATCATGCCGGCGATGGCCGGCCGCGTGAAGCACTACAGCAAGGACTATCCGATCTTCGACGAGTACGGTGTGCAGACCGAGATCGACAAGGCGCTGCGCAGCAAGGTCTGGCTCAAGTCCGGCGGCTACATCGTCATCAACCAGACCGAGGCGCTGGTCGCCATCGACGTGAACTCCGGCCGCTCGACCCGCGAGCACCACATCGAGGACACCGCGCTCAAGACCAACTGCGAGGCGGCCGAGGAAGTGGCGCGCCAGCTGCGCCTGCGCGACCTCGCGGGCCTGATCGTCATCGACTTCATCGACATGG
>CAZLJG010000335.1:0-3747 GCA_964559545.1 uncultured Solibacteraceae bacterium
GTGAAGAGCTTAGTGGTCCAGGGGTCCAGAGGTCCAGAGGTCCGGGGAAAAAAATGGAGCGCGAGAGCCCAAGCCCTCGCGCTCCATGTGTGTCTTACTCGGTGGCGGCGGGCGTCGGAGCGGCCGATGTGGCTGTTCCGGCTGCCTGGGCGGCCACGATCTTGACGGTGACCGATGCCGGCACGTCGCGATGCAGTTTGATGGTGACCACGTGCTCGCCGAGCGTCTTCAACGCGTCTTCGAGCAGGATCTTGCGGCGATCCACGATGATCTGGCGCGCGGCGAGTGCCTCGGCGATATCCGACGTCGTCACCGAGCCGTACAACGTGTTGTGGTCGCCGACACGACGCGCGATCGACAGGTCGACCGCCGCCAGCGCGTTCGCCAGCGCCTGCGCGCCCGCTCGCTCTTCCGTCTCACGCGCTTCGGCTTTCACCTTTTCGCGTTCGATCTGGCGCTTGGCCTCCGAGGTCACCCGGAGGGCCAGCCCGCGCGGCAGCAGATAATTGCGCGCGTAGCCATCGGCCACCTTCACCACTTCACCCCGATTGCCGAGGTGTTCCACGTATTCTCTGAGAATCACTTCAGTAGCCATTGTTCATATCCTCCGGCTAGTCCGTGACGTACGGAATAAGGGCGAGCTGACGCGCGCGTTTGATCGCGGTCTGCAACGCGCGCTGATGTTTGGCGCACGTACCCGAAATGCGACGCGGCTGAATCTTGCCGCGCTCAGGAATGAAGGGGGTCAGCAGCTTGACGTCCTTGTACGAGACAAAGTCGATCTTCTCGACACAGAACTTGCAGACACGACGCCGACGGAAAAATCCGCCCCCGCCGCCGCGACGTCCGGCCTTGTCCTTGTCCTTATCCTTGTCGTCCTTGCCCCGGCCACGTCCGCCGGACCGCGAATCCATGTCGCTCATCGGTCTCCCTCCCCGAACGAATCGTTGCCACCGTCGGCATCCTCAAGCTCCTGCTTGCGGCGGCTGAGTTCCTGTTCCGTCGGCTCCGCGGGCAGCCCGCGACGCAGACGACGCGCCACTGTGTTGGCCTTGCGGCGGGTCTTGAACCGCTCGTCCTTGGCCAGGTCCTCGTCGACGCGAATGACGAGATGACGCATGACGCCATCGATCACGCGGAGACGACGGTCGAGTTCTGCGGTCATGGCCGCGGGGCCATTCAGCAGTTCGAGCACGTACACGCCTTCACGCTGGCGGTTGATTTCATACGCCAGGCGACGACGGCCCCAGTTTTCGGTGCGTTCAATGGTCCCGCCGAACCGTTCGACGACGGTGGCGACCTGCGTATGCAGCTCGGCCAACGACTCTTCGGTGGCGTCGGGACTCGCGATATAGACGAGTTCGTACTGTCGGTGAATGCTCATGTGCCTCCTTATGGACAACTCCCGGCCACCCACCATGGGCGCCGTGCGGGCCGCTTCTGTTCCGAAGCGGCAAGGAGCGTTCAATTAAACGCGTTCATCACGCGTGCTGTGCCTTCCGCGATCCATAACTCGACCGCGTCGGCAGCCCGGGTAACAGCCTCCTCGACCCCGGACATCTCTTCTGGCGCGAAGCGGGACAACACATGGTCCGCCAAATCACGCGCCGGATCGCCACGACCCACCCCGATACGGAGGCGGGCAAACTCTTCCGTCCCGAGTGACGCGGCCACGGATTTCAGTCCGTTGTTCCCGCCACTCGATCCCGATGGGCGCACTCGTAATTGCCCCACCGGCAGATTCACGTCATCACACACGATGAGGACGTTCGCGAGGTCCAGCTTGTAGAACGCGACCAGCGCGCTCACGGCTTCCCCGCTCAAATTCATGAAGGTCGTCGGCTTCATCAGCCACACCCGACCTTCGGGTCGCCGCCACTCGGCGACATCCGCCACATCCCGCCACGGACTCAGCTGCAACCCATGCCGTCGTGCCACGAGGTCCGCGACCTCAAACCCGACGTTGTGCCTCGTGCCCCGATACCGCCCCCCGGGGTTCCCCAGGCCGGCGATGAGCACTACTTGTCTTCCTTGTCCGTCTTGCCCTTCTTGGCGACTTCGGGCTCGGCGGCGGCGGTCGGCGCGGCAGCCGCATCCGGCGTGGCCACGGCTTCGGCGCGCGGCGCGACGATGTGGACGATCAGGTTCTCGGGTTCGCTGACGGCGGTCCACTTGCCACCGGCCGCCAGGTCCTTCACGCGCACGCCCTGGTTGAGCATCAGTTCGCTGACGTCCACCGTGATGTGCTCGGGGATGTCCGCGGGGAGGCACTCGACGTCGACGTCACGATGCACGAAGTCGAGCGTGCCGCCCTGGAGCTTGACGCCCTTGGCTTCACCCGTGAGATGCACCGGCACGGTGACGCGAATGACCTTGTCCATCGCGACGCGGAAGAAGTCCACGTGGATGAGCTTATGGGTCACCGGGTCAATCTGGTATTCCTTCACCAGGACCTGCGTCTCGGCGCCGTCAATCTTGAGCGAGATGAGCGAGTTGAGACCGGTGTCGGAGTGCAGAATCCGGCTCAGTTCCTTCGGGTCCACCGTCACGGACTCGGACGCGCCCTTGGTCACGCCGTACAACACCGCCGGGATCTTGCCCGCCTGGCGCGTGCGCACCGCTTCGTTTTTGCCAAATGTCTCGCGGCGAACCGCGTCGAGTACTGCGCTCATGATCTCTTTCGCTCCATTAACTAGACGAACAATTTGGAGACCGAGGTCTCCTCGTGGATGCTGCGGATGGCCTGCGCCAACAGGCGCGCCACCGACAACACCACAATCTTTCCGCACGCGGCCTTCTCGGGCGTGAGCGGGACCGTGTTGGTCACGATCAACTTGTCGATCGGCGCCGCTTCAATCCTCGAAATCGCGGGCCCCGACAACACCCCGTGCACCGCACACGCCAACACGCGCGTCGCGCCGTTGTCTTTCAGCGCCTGAGCCGCCTTCTGCATCGTGCCCGCCGTGTCGATGATGTCGTCCGAGATGATGCACACCCGGCCGTTCACATCGCCGATCACGTTCATGACCTCCGCCGCGCCGGTCTCGCCGCGACGTTTGTCGATGATGGCGAGTTCGGCATCCAGGCGCTTCGCATACGCGCGCGCCCGTTCTGCTCCACCCGCATCCGGGGACACAATCGTCACCGGCCCGTAGTTCTGACGGGCCAGATACTCAATCACCGCCGGGGCCGCAAACAGGTGGTCCACCGGGATGTCAAAAAACGCCTGAATCTGCGCCTTATGCAGATCCATCGTCAGCACCCGGTTCGCACCGGCGGCGCTGAGCAGATTCGCCACGAGCTTGGCCGAAATCGGCACTCGCGGCTTGTCCTTGCGATCCTGGCGCGCGTATCCGTAGTACGGAATCACGGCCGTGATGCGCGAGGCGGATGACCGGCGGAACGCGTCGATCATCACGCACATCTCGACGAGGTGTTCGTCCACCGGCGTCGAGGTCGGCTGCAGGATGAAGACATCCGTGCCGCGGATGTTCTCGTCAATCTGGAACGAGACTTCCGAATCGGGAAACCGATGCAGCCTCGCGGCCCCGAGCGGAATGTCGAGTTGTTCGGCGATCTCCTTCGCCAGCGCCGGATGGGCGCTCCCCGAGAACAACTTCAACTGGCCGTGACTCATGCCGGATCCACGCTCTGCACACCGAAAAAATGGTTGGGGCGGAAGGATTCGAACCTTCGAATACGGGTTCCAAAGACCCGCGCCTTACCGCTTGGCCACGCCCCACCCCG
>CAZLJG010000336.1:0-3728 GCA_964559545.1 uncultured Solibacteraceae bacterium
TCACCGGCCAGCTCCCCTTCCAGGCCGACACCCTGGTCGCCCGCATCGCCAAAGCCCTCAACGAAGACGCACCCGCACTCTCGGACTCGGTCGAGGACGTCCCCCCGGCCCTGGCCGCCCTCGTCGCCCGCCTCCTCGCCCGCGAGCGCGACGTCCGCCCCGCCTCGGCGCAGGAACTCCTGCGCCTTCTCGAGCAGATCGGGACGTAGCGCCGCGCTACTCCGCGATCACGATCGCCGTCGCGAGGCCGGCGGCGTGGCTGATGCTGACGTGCAGGCGCGTGCGGCCGGCAGCGGCGGCCACAATCGACGGGCGGCCGCCCGAATCGTGGCGTACTTCGATGGATGTGACGGGCACCGCCATCAACGCCGGCAGCGCCTTGCGTGCGGCTTCCTTCGCCGCCCAAATCCCCGCCAGGTGCTCACGCGCGTCGGCAGTGCCGGCGGCTCGTTCCAACTCCGCCGCCGTAAAGTGCGCGGCATAAAACGGATCGCCCAACTCGGGCAACGCCGAGACAGATTCCACGTCGAGGCCAACGCCAAGCACGAAAGTGGGTGGCGTAGGTGGCGTAGGTGGTGTGGGTGGCGTAGGGCGCGCTGGGGTTGAGCGCGCCACACTCCCCTCGAAGTGCTTCACCACGTCGCCAACGCTTGTCTTCCAGGTCATCTCCGGCGCCGAGCCGAGGTCTTCGCGCAGGCGGGCATCGAGAATGCCGATGGCGATCGACGAGCCGATGCCGAGGTCGCCGAGACGCGCGGTGTCGACGATGCGATCGGGGGCCCGACGGGCGACCTTGGCGAGGAGCGCGACCACCTGATCTCGAGTCGCCATCAAAATGCTCCTGACGTGCAGATGTGACACATGAGGCCGAGCGACCCGTCGGGCCGCATGTAGACCTGCATGAACGCATCACGCGGATATTTGTCGTAATAATCGGCCACATCGGAGCCGCAGCGGTCGCAGCGGCGTGTATCAACCGGCGGTGCAGGAGCCGCCATCGCGACCGGGGCCGCCACAGCCGACATCACCGCATGGGGCATGAGCCGATCCCGAAGATCCGAGAGGAACATCGCCGCCGTCCGCCCGTTGCTGACGCGGTGATCAAACGTCAGGTTGAGCGTCAACGGCGTACCGGCATCAACCGTGCCGCCGGTGAGAGCAAGGATGGCCGCCTGCCCTTCGCCGATTCTCGGCGCCATCGCCGCCGCACCCAGCGCCGACAGGTCCGTGAGCGTGAACGTGGCCGGCGCAATGTCCTCTGGTGTCAGGGTGTCATCCAGATACCGCTCGGTGAAGGCCTGGAGATGCTGCGTCACTTCGGCGGGCGTCACCTGTTGCGCGTGGCGAATGGTGACCACGCGAAGGCCACGTCCCAGATCGAGCGCGATGCCGAAGTCTACCTGTGTGCGCAGTTCGATGGCGTCGCCGACGTAACACCCGTTCAGCACGGGGTAGTCGCCGAGCAGGCTCGCGGTTTCGCAGACAATGTGCGGCAGCAGGCCGTCGACGCTGACACCTGCGGGCATCTGGATGCTGACGCTACTGTCGAGCACATCACGGGCTCGCGACAAGGCTCCGACTTCCGCGCGCTTTACGCGGTCGAGCGGTTCCACGCGCGACAGACCGAGACGTTCGCGCAACTGGCGGGCGGTGACAAGGCCAGACAACCCGGCGGCGTTTACATCGCCACCGTCCGCAGCCACCGCCTGCGCCGCCTTCGAGAGACGCACGGGTGCATGACCAACGGATGCCGAAGCGCCTGCGGAGCTTTGGCGGGCCAAGCCTACCCGCGCGTCCGCGATCTCTTCCTGCGTCGCGACCACTCGCGCGAGCACACCATGCACAGGCACCATCGCGCCTTCGTCCTGCAGGTGCACGAGGAATCCGGCGGCCGGACTCTCGACCGACACCGCCGCCTTGGTCGTCCCCAGGTCGACGATCGACTGCCCCGCCTCAACAGCGGCGCCGTCCTCCACCGACCACCGGAGCACCTCAACGATGTCGTCGTTGGCGTTGACGAGCGGCACCAGCACATCCACGACACTCATGCTGTCACCTCCCGCGCCGCGCGGCACACCACATCCACACTTGGCAGCACCTGACGCTCCATCACACCACTGGACGGAATCACGTCCGGCAACGCGGACACCCGCCGGAAGCGTTTCGCCAACTCGGGCACCGTCTGCGTCACCTGCGCACTGACTTCAGCGCCGAAGCCTGCGAAGCCCTGTCCTTCTTCAACGACCACCACTGCTTTCGCGGCCGCCAGCACATCGCGATACCGATCCAGGGACGCCGGATACAACTCGCTCAGGCACAATACCTGCGCGACGGTATCAAATTCGTCGAACAACCGATCGGCCGCATCCATCAGCACGTCACTCATGCCGCCATACCCGATGAGGGTCACATCCACCTGCCGGGCAGCCGGGCGCACCCAGGCGGCCGGGCACAAGTCGTCGCTGTGCCACAACGAAAATCCTTCCGGGAGTTCCGAACGGAGCATCGACCCGTAGGACGTCTTGTGTTCGATCATCAACGTGACACCCCGGTCGTCGGTGAGCACGGCGTTGTACACCACGCCCGGGTCTACCAACGTGCTGATCGCCGCCACCCGAAGGCCGGGCACTCCGAGGAAATGTTTCTCCAGACTCTGGCTGTGCGTCGGGCCATACCCACGGAATCCACCCATGGGCGTGCGCACGACGAGGTTCACCGGGCGATCAAGTCGATACATGCGTTCGAACTTCGCCGCGTGATTGACCAGTTGGTCAAAGGTCAGCAGCGAAAAGTCGCCGAACATGATTTCGACGATGGGCCGATACCCCGCCAGGGCGAGCCCGGTGCCGGTGCCGACGATGGCCGCTTCGGAGATGGGGGTGTTGCGCACGCGCGTGGGGAACGTATGCCAGAGGCCGTCGGTCACCTTGAAGGCGCCGCCGTAGTCGCCTTCGATGTCCTCGCCGATGATCATCACGGACGGGTCAGTCTCCAGCGCGTGACGAAGCGCGCCGTTGATCGCCGACAGCACCCGGGTGCGCGGCAACGTCGCCGGTCGCCACTCAGCGGGCGTGGACGCCGCCACCGGCACCGGTGACGGGAACGCTGCGGCATCGGCGACAGCAATCGCGCCTGTCACGCGCTCGCGCACAGCGACTGACACGCGCGCGTAGTCTGCATCCGCCTGCTGGTCGAGAATCGTCAGCGGGTCCCTTGCCTGATAGGCGGCCAGTTCCTCCATGGACCGCAGGTCGTCGCCCTTGGAGTGGGCCTTTAATCGGTAGGTGTCGACGACAACGCAGGCGGGGCCGTGGCCACCGCGCACGTGTGTGGTGGCGTCACCGAATGTGCGGTGCAGGTCTGGCCACTCCCAGGTGTTCGAGCGGAAGACCGGCACACCAAACGCGTTGAAGCGTGCATCGATGTTTCCGGCGAGGGCCTGGGTCTTGGGGGTGGACTGCGCGTAGCCGTTGTCTTCGAGCACGACCAGCATCGGGACCTGCCAGAGGGACGCGAGGTTCAGCGTCTCGTAGACAAGTCCTTCACCGAGGGTGCCATCGCCGATGAACGCGACGGCGATGTGCGGCGTGCCGCCGATCTTCGCGCCCAGGGCCATCCCGGCCGCGATCGGCATCGTGCCGCCCTGAATGCCGCTCGAGAAAAACCCGGGTGCGTGCAGGTGCTGGCTGCCGCCGATACCGCGGCAGACGCCTGTCTCCCGGCCCATC
>CAZLJG010000337.1:0-3720 GCA_964559545.1 uncultured Solibacteraceae bacterium
GCGTACAACGCGTCGAGCGGCACCGTCGGCACCCCAAGCGCCGAGGCGTTCGCCTCGGCGCTGAACAACTCGCCGAGCACCCGCGCGAACGCGCGGGCACCGGCGACCTCCGGCGATTGATTGAGCGCCGCCAGCGCCAACGGGTGCCACAACCACTCCCGCACCACCGGCCCCTGCCCCATCGCCGACAACCACGCCGCCACGGTGAGGGGCTCCGGCACCTCAGCTGCGGCGGCCGCAGCGCCCCGTTTCCGCGCATCGCGCAGAAACGGGGCCATCTTCGCGGTGGACCACCGGTCCGCCAGCGGCAACGCACTCCACGCGAGCACACCCACCATCAGGTGCATCGGCGCCGGCAGCGGCGGACACGACAAGGCCGCCCTGCGGCCTGTCGTGTCCGCCATCACCAGTGACAACTTCGGGTCGAGAGGGGCAAGCGCGTCGGTGCCAATCGCGCGAAGAAATGCGTACGTCTCGCGATAACACCCGAACAACGCATGTTGTCCGTTGTCGATGTGATCGCCTGTGGTCTTGTCGGTAAATGACGTCGCCCGCCCGCCCAGTCGCGGCCCCTGCTCAAGCACCACGACCTTCAGTCCCGCGTCAGCCAGGCGCACCGCCGCACTCAAGCCCGCGAACCCGGCGCCGATGACCACCACGTCGGCAAACGCGGCGTCCTCAGCGCGCCCTACCGGAGTCGCCACCATGTGCGTGCCGCAATCACCGCCTGCCTGGGTCTGGACACTCTGGCAAGTTCGGAGAACACGTCGTAATCCACATCTTCGACGCGGCGCAGCAACTCGAAGTACACGCCGTGCATAATCTCCGCCGCGATGAACCGCCGCGCATCGGTCGTCGGCAACGCCGCGCGTGCGCGCGCAAAATATTCGTGCGCACGGGCCGCATGATTCCTCAGCGCCGTCTTCACCGCCGCCGACTGCACACCCGCACCCGCGTGTTCCACTTCCTGACGCACGTCCGCTTCGCTGCAGCCCGCCCGCGCGAGGTCCTCAAGCGGCAGATACAGCCTGCCCCGCCGATAATCCACGGCCACGTCGCGAAGGATGTTCGTCAACTGCAACGCCACGCCAAGATCAGTCGCGTACCGCTTCACCTGCGGATCCTGATAGCCGAAGATTTCGGCGCACATCAGTCCGACCGACGAAGCCACACGATGGCAGTACGGTTCCAGTTCGTCGAATGTCTGGAAGTGCATCGGCGCCGCATCCATGCCGACACCGTCGATCAGCGCCTCGAACTGGACGCGCGGCAAATTGAAGCGCGTCACAAACGGCTGAAGCGCCCGCCCCTGCGGCGTTTCCGGCGTCGAGCCGCTGAAAATTCTGGCGACCTCTGCTCGCCACTGGTCCAGCGCCGCCTGCGCGCGCGCCGGCTCCGTCTCCAGATCCACCGCATCGTCAATCGCGCGGCACACGTCGAACACGGCGGTGATCGCCTCACGTTCGGCCTTGGGCAGGACGAGGAACGAATAATAAAAGGACGTCTTCCGGGTCATGGCGTCAGGGTCGTGCCCGCCACGTCACCGCGTCCATGAGGATGCCGGGGGCATCACGTCTGGAGAGGGTCGGTCGCTGGGAAAAGACATCGTAGTCTGCTTCGACGAGCCGGTCGAGGATGCGTGAACCGCCCAGCCACGTCACACGCAGTTCCAGCTTCAACCGGCCGGTGACGTGATCCGGCACCTTGCGCCCCGCGTCGAACAACAAGCGGGTGCGCGCCCCGACATCACGCATCACCAGCCGCCACGCCGGCGACAACACACCACGGTCAAGGTCGGTCAGGTCGGCCCCGTGCGCACGCACAATCTCCAGCGGCACGTACAGACGCCCCCGTGACCAATCCACCGCAAGGTCCTGCCAGAAGTTGGTCAACTGCAACGCCGTACACACCGCGTCGGACTTGGTGTTCGCGGCTGGACTTGCATGTCCCGTCACCGTCAGCAGCAGCCGTCCGACCGGGTTGGCCGACCGCCGGCAGTAGTCAAGCACGTCACCCCACGTCTCGTAGCGGGTCGTCGTGACATCCTGACGGAACGCGGAGAGCAGATCCGCCAGCAGCGCGTGGAGACCGCCACGCGCCTGAAACCCTGGCAGCGTCGGTGCGCCGACACTAATGGTCTCGAGTGTCGCTGCCAGCGCGACAAACACCGCGTCGTACTGCGTCTCTCCGGTCGTCGTCACACGCCCGTCTGCCGCTTCGTCGAGCCGACGCTGCCACCCGTCCAGCAGCCCGATTCGTTCCGACGCCGAGCGCGTACCTTCGTCGGCAAAATCATCGGCGATGCGCGCAAACGCGTAAATGGCCGCGATGTGCGGACGCGCCGGCTTCGGCATCAGCCAGGAGGCCACCGGAAAGTTTTCGTAGTGAGACCTCGCCAGCTCAAGGCAGACGGCGTAGGCCTGGGACGTTACCACTCGGTTTCGGGAATGCCTGCGCGTGCGTTGACGAGACGCGCCATCACAAACAGCAGGTCGGACAACCGGTTCACGAAGATCAGGACAACGGGATCCACTTCGCCGTCGCCGAGCGCCACCATGCGCCGCTCAGCACGCCGACACACCGTGCGGGCCACATGCAGCCCCGCCCCGGCCTTCGCCCCACCGGCCAGAATGAACCGTGTCAGCGGCGTCAGTTCCTTTTCGAACCGGTCGATCCACCCTTCGAGGCGTTCGATATCGGCATCCGTGATGAGGGCCTTCTCGACCCGCCTGGCAATTTTGTGACGCGGATCGGCCAGCGTGGACCCGACTGCAAATAAGTCCCGCTGCAGACGCTCCAGACACGCGCCAATCTCATCGTCCACCCCGTTGGAGCGCACCATGCCGAGCCAGGCATTGAGCTCGTCCACTTCGCCGTACGCATCGACGCGCGGGTCGGCCTTGCTGACGCGGGTGCCGTCAAAGAGTCCCGTATCGCCCAAGTCGCCGGTCTTCGTGTAGATCTTCATCGCGTCCGCCAATTATAGGCCCCCTACAATAGCGATGCGTGAAACGTCCGCCATCGCTCCCCACACCCCCTCGTCGTCAATGGTTCCGGCGCAGGCTGCTGACGTGGTACCGCGCGAACGGCCGGTCACTGCCATGGCGTGAGACCGACGACCCGTACCACATCCTCGTCTCCGAGGTGATGCTGCAGCAGACGCAGGTCGACCGGGTGCTGCCGAAGTACCACGAGTGGCTCGAACGTTACCCGAGCCTCGAGGCACTCGCCGACGCCGCGGAAGACGACGTGGTGCAGACGTGGCGGCCCCTGGGCTACAACATCCGTCCTCGACGGCTTCAGGCGATCGCGCGTGAAGCGGTGGCGAAGTACGGTGGCGAACTGCCGGGCGACGAAGAGACTCTGTTGTCGTTCAAGGGCATCGGTCGGTACACGGCTGGGGCGGTGATGAGTTTTGCGTTTGGCAAACGCGCCGCGATTCTCGACACCAACGTGGCGCGGGTGCTGTATCGCGTGTTTGTCGCCAAGGGCGAACCCAAAGGCCACGCGATGATTCAGCGGCTGTGGGAGATCTCGGAAGCGGTCCTGCCGCACAAACACGTCTTCGACTTCAATCAGGCGCTGATGGACCTCGGCGCCACGATTTGTCCGGCGCGCAAGCCACAGTGCGAGCAATGCCCGATGAAACGAGGCTGCAAGTCAGCGCCGATGTTCCTCAAGCTCGCAGCCGCCAGGAAATGAACTCGGGTAGACTCGCCG
>CAZLJG010000338.1:0-3717 GCA_964559545.1 uncultured Solibacteraceae bacterium
GAAGTGGTCGCCGTGGATATCGCCGCGAAGACGGTCCGCTGGCGGTTCATGGATCCCGATCGACAGTTCCCGTATTACTCGTCGGCCGCGCTCGCCAACGGCATGATGGTGATCGGGGGGCGCGATAAAAACGTGCGCGCCATCGATATGGCCACGGGCAAACAACGGTGGGTCTTCGCGACCCGCGCTCGAGTCGAATCCTCCCCCGCCATCGTCGGCACCCGTGTGTTTGTGGGATCGAGCGACGGCAAGTTCTACGTCCTCGACCTGAATTCCGGCAAGCGCCTCTGGGACTTCGAAGCCGGCGCCCCCATCACCGCCTCCCCCGCCATCGCCGGAGGCCGGGTTGTCATCGGCGACGGCGACGGCCGCCTCTACGCCTTCGGGCAATAACTCACAGATGTAGGGCGCGCTGAACTTGAGCGCGCCAGTCGTCGCTACCGTACTGGCACGAGCGCGGCCACGTCGTAGGCAAAGCGCAGCAGACCGCGGACGCCGGCTGAGGTGTTGACCTGGACGGCAACAGTCGTGCCCGTATTGCGCACGTGCACTAGCTCGGTCAGGTAGCCGGGGAAGAAGCCGCTGTGGCCAACAACTGGGCCGACCGGGGTTGTGGGACGCACGATGACACCGAGACCGTAGCGCACCTCTGGTCCGAGTCGGGCAGGCACGGCTGAGTCGATCATCAGGGCCCTGCCGGACGCGGACAGGGCGTTGCCGACATACAGTGCGTGTCCCCACCGCGCGAGATCGCGCGGGCACGTCGCGAATCCGCCTCCACCCCATTCAAATTGCGGGTTGATGACAAACGCGCCGCCCTTGATCACTTCGTCCGGCAGGCCCAACGGGTCCTTTGGACCGGCGTAACCCTGCGCGAGTCCTGGAATACGTCGGCCTGTCTGAGCGACCACACGCGTCAACGTCAGCGGTCTCAGAAAACGCGCGGCGATCTCCTCGTAGGCCTTCGTTCCCGTGACCTGTTCGAGCACCATGGCGAGCACGATGTAGTTGGTGTCCGAGTATTCCCAGCCTTCACCCGCGGCAAATGTGGCCTTTGTATCGAACAGATAGGCGAGCTGGTCCTCCGGCTTCCACACCCGATCGGGCTGGGCGCGGAGGTCTGCCGTGAATGCCGGATTCATTTCGTAGCGCACGAGACCACTCGTGTGCGTCATCAGATGACGGATCGTGATGTCCCGCGCGTTCGGCAGCCGATCAAACCACGCGTGTTTGCCGAGATACGTCGAGACCTTGGCATCGAGGTCGAGACGTTTTGCATCGATCAGTTGCACCGCGAGCGCGGCGAAGAAGGTCTTGCCGGTGCTTCCGGCGAGGAGCAGATCGTCAGTTGTGAGCGGAGTGCCCGCCGTGCGATCCGCGAGACCGGCCGTTGCCGCGTACACGGCGCCGTCCTTCGTCACGAGCCCAACGGACACGCCAGGTGCGCCGGATGTTGGCTGCCACTTCGCGACGAGTTGCTGGAGTTGCTCCTGCAGCGAAGCCGCAGAAGGCTGAGGCGCCTGCGCGAAGAGCGATAGCGTTGCGCCGAGAGCGACAAGCGCACCACCTCCCCATTTCCTCATGTCCCCATTCCATTGCCTCATTGCCCCACTGCCTCATTGCCCAATTTGGAGAACGTCAGAGCCCAAAGCCCCGGCGCCCACGCCATCGTCCACGCGACGAGATGCCAAACGTAGTTGCGCCCCCCGTCGGGCGCATGCTCGGTCCAGATGCCGGAGACAAAGTAGAACGCGGCACCACTCGCCACGGCGGCCGTGGCACCACGTGCGAGCCACTCAGCGGCCCGCCCGATGCCGTTCCGAAGCCACGCATTGATTGCAGCAAGCACGATCCACATGAACGCCCACGCGGCGATAAGTCCGCCGAGATAGCCGAGCGTTCCGGCGACGGCATAAAACGCCAGCGCACCAGCAACGCCCGCGACGATGCCGCCGAGGGAGCCGCGGGCCACCACACCAGCCGCATGGCCGAGTACCACGCCGACGG
The DNA here is from genome assembly GCA_964559545.1 of uncultured Solibacteraceae bacterium. Taxonomy (GTDB): domain Bacteria; phylum Acidobacteriota; class Vicinamibacteria; order Vicinamibacterales; family SCN-69-37; genus SYFT01. The sequence continues at coordinate 2,008 of CAZLJG010000338.1, forward strand.
CGAGCAACAACGCGGCCCCATGCAGAATGCCGGCGGTGGTGGTGTGACGCACACCGTATTCAAACCAGATGTAGTCGCCAATGGTCGCGACGAGCGCCACGACGAGCGGTCGCACTATGTGGGACATGGCTGCGGATTATCGCACCCTTCGACCGGCTCAGGGCCTGGGCGCCGCAGGTGGGACGGGAGGCTTGGGCCGAGGGGTGCGATGCGATGTGGGTGGTTCGGAGCCGGGCCACTTGCGCACGACCGCCGCACGAACGGCGAAGTACGCGATGAGTCCGATGGGGCCGGCCAGAAACGTGAGCCCCAGACACGGCACCACGTACCAGTGCGGCACCTCGAGGCGTTGCGCGTCGCGCACTTCCCATGCGCCGACGAACAAATCGAAGGCGAGATAGTGCACCCAGCCCGCCAGCAGGAGCCATTCGTTCTGAAACATTTCACCGACGGCCTGGATCGATGAGAAGCCGCCCTTGAATGTGCCGACATCGCTGATCATCACGGCGAAGTAGAGAACGGAGAGCAGGCCGGGAATGAGATACGCCGCGAGAATGCGGGTCCACTTCCAGAGCGGCAACACCGCGAGCAGCAACCACCCAGGGAGCACCAGAGCGTTACTGATGATGAAGATGTCGGCAACGGTCATCGTACGGCGGGCATCTTATCCCGCCATCAACTCAATCGAGCGACAACCTCTGCAGGCAACTCAATTGACTGGACGGACTCACCCTGCCGGTGAGTGACGCAGACGGACGTCATGGCTCCAGTCGCCAGGATTTCTTCTCCTCGTCGCAGTGTGAACCCGTATTTCAGTGATCGCCGACCAACGGCCTCGACTCGTACATCGACCTCGAATTCGTCTTCAAATCGAAGCGGGCCTTTGAAGTCACAGGAGGCGGACACGCGCGGATACCCCACCTGTCCCCCAGGCGGCGCGATTTGCAGGCCGAGGGAGCGCCACAGCGCATGCTCCGCTTCCTCCATGTAGCGGAAATACCAACTGAAATGCACGATACCGGCCAGATCGGTTTCGGCGAACTGCACTCGGCGACGGTAACGGTACTCGGCAGGCATGGCCTTTCACTATACTGACGGCATGCGTTTTTTGACTCGCTCTCTCGCCTTGGCAGCGATCTTCCTACTCACCGCCGCGATGACGGTTTCGGCCCAGACGGGTGCCACGCTTTCCGGTGTTGTGCAGGACAGCTCGGGCGCCGTGTTGCCTGGCGCCGCCGTGGTGGCCGTCCAGGTCGCGACCGGCGCGACTCGTGAGGCCGTTTCAGGCGCTGATGGCCGCTTTGCGATGGGCAGCCTCCAGCCTGGCGCCTACGAAGTGCGATCGCAGCTCACAGGCTTCCGCCCATTGGTGCGGTCCGGCATCAACCTGACGGTTGGTGAAAACGCCTCACTCACCCTCACCATGACGGTCGGCGCCACGGAAGCCGTCACAGTCACCGGCGCCGCGTCGCAGGTCAACACGCGCACGTCGGAACTGAGCTATCTGGTTGATCAGCGCACGATCGCGCAGATCCCGGTGAACGGCCGCAACTACACCGACCTCATGTCGCTGCTGCCTGCAGTGACGCCGTTTCCACATCGCGACAATGGCTCGGTGGTTGCCCACGGCCTCGCGATGAGCGTGAACGGACAGGACCCGCGCGCAAACGTCTACCTGCTCGACGGCACACTCCTCAACGACTTCACGAA
>CAZLJG010000339.1:0-3674 GCA_964559545.1 uncultured Solibacteraceae bacterium
GTGGTGCGCACGTTGACGCCGCGACCCGCAGTGATGCGCCAGGCCGCGTCGGGATTGCTGCTGGCGACCGAAGTGGCCGACTACCTCGTCGGTCGCGGACTGCCGTTCCGCACAGCGCACGAAGTGTCCGGCAAGATCGTGCGAGACCTCTACGAGTCAGGCCGCGACTTCTCGGCCCTCACGCTCGCCGACTGGCGCGCGTATCACGAGGTATTCGAGGACGGCGTCTTCAAGGCGATCACCCCGGAGGCTGCCGTGAAGGCGCGGCTGACCCCGCAGTCCACCGGCCCCGCACCCGTGGCGGCCGCGCTGTCTGAGACCAAAACCTGGATCGCGTCGCGGATGTGAAGGTGTAGGATTCCGGGCATGCGACTCAAGCCTCTGCTTCTCGCCGCGCTGCTGCTGACGATCACCCTGCCACTCTCGGCACGTCAGGCGGCGGCTCCGCAGTACGGTCCTCCCAAAGGCACCCTCGTCATCGTCGGCGGCGGTTCCACTGAGGGCACGGGCATCGTCGAGCGTTTTATCGCCATCGCCGGCGGACCCGAGAAGAAGTTTGTGATTGTGCCGACCGCGGGCGGCAATCGGAATGCCGACGGCACGGTGCGCCTGTACAGCGAAGAACAGGTTGTCGCGTCCTGGGTGAAGCGCGGCCTCAAGAACGTGCGCATGCTGCACACGCACGACCCCAAGGTGGCAGACACGGAGGAGTTTGCGTCCATCCTTCGCGACGCGGATGCGGTCTGGTTCAACGGCGGCCGCCAGTGGAACATCGTGGATTCGTATGCCGGCACGAGAACCTACAAGGCTTTCCACGACGTGCTCGCGCGTGGAGGCGTGATCGCCGGCAGTTCGGCCGGCGCGACGATCCAGGGTGAGTATCTGGTTCGCGGTGATACGTCCGGACCAAATGTGATGATGACGCAGGAACCGAATCACCAGAAGGGTTTCGAGTTCCTGCGCCGGTCAGCGATCGATCAGCACATCAATGCGCGCAACCGCTGGGACGACCTCATCCCGGTCATTGCCAAGTTCCCGAACCTGCTTGGCATCGGCCTCTCCGAAGGCACCGCCATCGTCGTCACCGGCGACACCTTTGAGGTCATGGGAAAGTGGAAGGTGACCGTCCACGACAACACCCGGCTCTACCAGCCGTGGGAGAAGCCGTACATCGTGTTGTCACCTGGTGACGTCTACAACATGCAGGCGCGAAAGATAGAGAAGCTTGGGGTCGGCCGGTAGCCCTACCGGTGCGTGACCTTCCAGGTCTGCAGAATCTTCATGTAGTTGCCGCGCTCGAAGGCGTCAGGGTCAGGACATCGCTCCAAACTCATTGAGCCTTGGGCCTGTTGCAGCGAGGTGTACTCGCGCTCTTCGAGGAAGTGCGAGAGGTCTCGTCGTGCGCGCGCGAGGTGTTCGGGGCCGTTCATGAGCAGCGCCGCCACCATCTGTACCGAATGGGCGCCGGCCATCACGGCCTTTAGCGCATCGAGACCCGAATGCGCGCCACCGGTGGCCGAGAGTGACGCGTTGAGACGCCCCGAGAGAATCGCGAGCCACCGAAGGCGCAGGAGCAGTTCGTCAGGATGCGAAAGGTGGAGACGCGGAACCGCACTGAGCGCATCGGGATCGATGTCCGGTTGATAAAAGCGGTTGAACAGTACGAGTCCATTGGCGCCGGCCTCATCGAGACGACGCGCGAGATGCGCCAGCGATGAGAAGAACGGTGACAACTTCACCGCGATCGGGATGCGGACCGCCGCCTTGATGGTCTTCACGATGTCGAGCAACCGCTGTTCCACCGAGTCGGCGCTCTCGTGGGGGTCGGTGGCGACGTGGTAGAAGTTCAGCTCGAGCGCGTCGGCGCCCGCATCCTGAATCAGGCGCGCATAGTCGAGCCAGCCCGCTGACGTCGTGCCGTTCAGCGATCCCACCACCGGCACTGACACCGTGGCGCGAACGCGCCGGACGTGTTCGAGATAACGGTCCGGCCCCATCGTGAACTCTGACGCCAGTGGGAAGTACGACAACGCCTCGGCGTGGACGCCCTCGTGGGCATCGAGGTGATGCTCGACCCCGAGCGCGTCGGCGTCGATCTGCTCCTCGAACAGGGACGGCAGGATGATCATCGGTGCGCCGGCGTCCTCCAGCCGGCGGATCATGCTCAGGTCCCACCCCAGTGGCGAAGCGCCTGGCACGATCGGGTGTGCGAGTGTGAAGCCGAGGTACTTCGTGGAGAGATCCATCATCACAGGCCTCCCTTCGTGCCTGGCTTCGCTGCGTGTGACGCGGCCAGTTGTTCGTAGAGGGCGAACCGCCCCTCGGCGTGGGCCTGCGCACCGGCCAGCAGGTTTTTGTAGCGTTCCGGATAGAGCTGCTCAACGGCCCTGAATCGGGATTCGTTCCGCATGTAGCGTCCGACGTCCCCTTTGGGCGTGCCCGAGTCGAGCATCAAGGCCGAGTGCCCGTCGACGGCTTTTCGTGGGTCGTAGCGGAAGAGCGGCCAGTACCCAGTTTCAACTGCGAGTTTCTGCTGGTCGAGACCATGCGCCAGGTCGTAGCCATGGGCAATGCAGTGGCTGAACGCGATGATGAGTGACGGTCCAGGGTGCGCTTCGGCTTCCTGGAACGCCTTCACCGTCTGCGCGTCCTTCGCACCAAACGCGACCCTCGCCACGTACACCGACCCGTAGGCCATCGCCATCAGTGCGAGATCCTTCTTGTTGGTCTCCTTCCCTGACGCAGCGAACTTTGCGGATGCGCCCATTGGCGTCGCCTTCGATTGCTGGCCACCGGTGTTGGAGTACACCTCGGTGTCGAGCACGAGCACGTTCACGTTGCGGCCTGACGCCAGCACGTGGTCGAGTCCGCCGTACCCGATGTCGTAGGCCCATCCGTCTCCACCGACGATCCACACAGTCTTCTTTGTCAGTGCATCCGCCAGCACGAGCAGACGTCTGGCTTCGGGTGACGTCAGCGAGCGGAGGTGTGTCTTTAACGCCGCGACACGTGCGCGTTGCGCCGCAAGACCGGCATCGGTGTTCTGGTCGGCGTCGAGCAGTGCCGCCGCTGCCGAAGCGTCCACGTGTCCCGCATCCCTGAGCCCCGCAAGCAACCGACGCGCATCGTCGGCCTGCGCATCAGCTGCGAGCCGCATGCCCAGCCCGAACTCCGCGTTGTCTTCAAAGAGCGAGTTCGACCATCCGGGGCCACGACCGTCACGGTTGACGGTGTACGGGGTTGTCGGCAGGTTGCCGCCGTAGATCGACGAACAGCCTGTCGCGTTCGCCATCAGCAGGTGGTCACCGTAGAGCTGCGTCAGCAGCTTGATGTACGGCGTTTCACCGCAGCCTGAACACGCGCCCGAGTACTCGAACAGCGGCTCCAGGAACTGCGTGCTCTTGATGTCGCTCTTGATCGTGGTTCGATCCACTTCCGGCAGGTCCAGGAAGAAGGCGTAGTTTTCGCGTTCCGGCTCACGCAGCGGCCGTTGCGGTGCGAGGTCGAGTGCCTTGTGTTTCGGATTGGCCTTGTCCTTCGCGGGGCAGACCATCACACACAGTGAACATCCGGTGCAGTCCTCCGGTGCCACCTGAATGATGTAGTCCATCCCCGAGTATTCGGCACCCTTGTATGGAATCGACTTGAACGTGTCGGGCCGGCCCTCAAGAGAT
>CAZLJG010000340.1:0-281 GCA_964559545.1 uncultured Solibacteraceae bacterium
CGAACCGGATCGCGTACGTGTATGCGCGTACGTTCATGGCCATCGGTGCGAAACGTTCCAAAAAGATCATCACGGTGTCCCAGGCGTCCAAGGACGACATTCAGCACTATCTCGGGACGCCGGCCTCGAAAATTGAAGTCATCCACAACGGTCTCGACTCGCGATACCTGACGCCGCCGAGTGATGACGCCGTCGCGAGCGTGCGTGAGCGATTTCTCCTCACCGCACCGTTCATCCTCTATGCCGGCAACATCAAGCCGCACAAAAACGTCGAGCGCCTC
>CAZLJG010000340.1:291-3672 GCA_964559545.1 uncultured Solibacteraceae bacterium
AGTACCCCGGCATTCGTCGGCTGGTGCATCGCCACCACCTGCACGCACACGTCCGGTTCTTCGGCTTTGTGCCGGACGCGACGCTGGCCGCGCTCTACAAGCTCGCGTCCCTGTTTGTGTTCCCGTCCCTGTTCGAGGGCTTCGGCTTCCCGCCGCTTGAAGCCATGGCCAGCGGGACGCCGGTCATCACCTCCAACGTCTCGTCACTGCCCGAGGTGGTGGGCGACGCCGCGATTCTCGTGGACCCGCTCGACCCCGCGGCCATCGCCGCGGCCATGGCGCGCGTGCTCAGCGAGACCACCCTCCGCCGTGACCTGATCGCACGCGGCTACGCCCGAGCCCGCACGTTCTCGTGGCCGGACGCGGCGGCGCGGACGCGCGAGGTCTATCACTCGGTGCTGCATGGTTGAGGCGCTCGCCGGACGACGCGTCGTCCTTGTGCACGATTGGCTGACGGGCATGCGCGGCGGCGAAAAGGTGCTGGAGTCGCTGTGCCGGCTGTTCCCGGACGCGGACCTGCTTACGCTGGTGCACGAGCGCGGGTCGGTGTCGGCGCAGATTACCAACCGGCGGGTCCGGACGTCGTGGATTCAGCACCTCCCGTTCCCGGCGCGCCTCTATCGCCACTACCTTCCGCTGTTTCCGCTCGCGATTGAACACTTCGACCTTGACGATGTGGACGTGGTGATTTCCACGAGCCACTGCGCGGCCAAGGCGATCGTGCCGACCGGACGCGCGGTGCATCTCTGCTACAGCCACTCCCCCATGCGCTACGCATGGGATCAGTTTGATGCCTATTTCGGGGTGGAGCGACTGGGGCGATTCGGGAATGCTGCGGCCCGACACGTCATGGCCGGCCTGGCGCGATGGGATCGGGACACCGCCCCGCGGGTACATCGCTTTCTCGCGAACTCCGCACACGTTGCGGGCCGGATCGCCCGGTACTATAATCGGGTGGCTACCGTCCTCCATCCGCCGGTGGACACGGAGTATTTCACTCCGGGAACAGCCGGGCCTGGCGCGTACTTTCTCGTGGTATCCGCCCTGGTCCCGTATAAGCGCATCGACACGGCGATTCGCGCCGCGGCGATGCTTGGAGCGCCATTGAAGATCATCGGAACCGGTCCTGACGCCGAGCGCCTGCACGCCCTCGCCGGGTCCGATGTCGAATTCCTGGGACATGTTGACAGCGGCACGCTGCGCGACGCCTACCGCGGCGCGCGCGCGGCGTTGTTGCCCGGTGAAGAAGACTTCGGGATCGCGCCGGTGGAAGCACAGGCGTGCGGACGCCCCGTGGTCGCCCTCGCCCGCGGCGGTGCTTTGGAAACGGTGGAACACGGGGTGTCCGGATACCTGGTGGCCGATGAGACGCCCGAGGCCTTCGCCGACGCGATGGCCCGCGTGGACACGCTGCCGCTGACGCCTGCCGAGTGGCACACCCGCGCATCCGCCTTCAGCGTGGCGCACTTCGAAGCCGGGCTCGAAGCCCGGATCGCAGAGACGCTCGCCTCCCCTGCCACATGGTAAAGCGCTTCAGCCGGGTGTTCGTGCTGCTCCACGTCGTGGGGGATATCGCCTGCGCGGCGTCGGCGTTTGTCCTCGCGTATCTGATTCGCTTTGAGTCGGGCCTGCTCGATATTCCGAAGGGGCAACCGCCGTTTGAGCAGTACCTCGCGGTGCTGCCGTTTGTCGCGGTCATGGTGCCGATCGCATTCCACATCCAGCGGCTGTATCGCTTCCGTCGCGGACGCACGCGCCTCGACGATTTTTTTGCCGTGCTGGTCGGCTCCCTGCTCACCGTGCTGCTGGCCGTCGCAGGGACGCTGTACGTCCAGACGTACTACCTGCCGAACGAGCTGAAGGATCAGGGCTACCTCGAAGTCTCCCAGGCGGTCTGGGTGCTCTTCCTGATTCTGAACGTGCTGCTTGCCTTCAGCATGCGCGAAACCGTGCGGCTGCTCCTCAAACGCCGATGGCGCGCCGGCGTCGGCCTCCGCCGCGTGTTGATTGTCGGCGCGGGCGACCTCGGCCGACTGGTCGCTGATCGGATTCTGGAACACGGTGAGCTGGGCTTCCGCCTGATTGGCTTCATCGACGACCGCTTCGCGACGACCGACGGCATCGGCTACCGCGGGCTGCCGATTCTGGGGGCGCTGTCGGACGCACCGGATGTCTGCAGTCGTGAGCAGATCGACGAACTCTACGTGGCGCTCCCGATCGACGAACACGTCAAGATGCTGGGCGTCGTTGAATTTGCGAGTCGCGAAGTGATCGAAGTGCATGTCGTGCCCGACCTGCTGCAGTTCATCGCCCTCCGATCACGACTCGAAGACCTCGACGGGCTGCCGATCATCTCGATCAACGATGTGCCGCTGCGGGGCTTCAACAGTCTGGTCAAACGTTTCGTGGACGTCGCGCTGTCGTCCGCCGTGTTGATCGTCGGCGCGATCCCGGCGCTGCTGATCGCGCTGGCCATCAAGCGGAGCTCGCCGGGCCCGATCTTCTACACCCAGGAACGCATGGGCCTCGACGGCAAATCATTCACCGTCTACAAATTCCGATCGATGCCAATCGATGCCGAGGAAGTCACGGGTCCCATCTGGGCGCGCGACGATGACCCGCGGGCGACGCGTGTTGGCCGCTGGCTGCGCAAGACCGACGTCGATGAACTGCCGCAGTTCTGGAACGTGCTTCGCGGCGACATGTCGATCGTCGGCCCACGCCCCGAGCGACCGTTCTTCGTCGAGCAGTTCAAACACCAGATCCCGCAGTACATGCTGCGGCACAAGGTGAAGGCCGGCATCACCGGCTGGGCGCAGATCAACGGCTGGCGCGGCAACACGTCGCTCGAGAAGCGCATCGAGTTCGATTTGTATTACATCGAGAACTGGTCGATTGCCCTCGACCTCAAGATCATGTGGTTGACGCTGGCGCGGGGCATCCATCGCGCGGCCATGGAAGGCGGACACTGACGTGAGAGTGGTCATCACCGGCGCAGCCGGATTCATCGGCTCGCACCTGACGGAAGAACTCCTCGACCGTGGCCACAGCGTCGTCGGCATCGACAACCTCCTGACCGGCGACCTCGCGAACCTGGCGCATCTGCGCGATCGCGATCTGCAGTTCATCCGGCACGATGTCACGCACTTCATCGACGTGTCCGGACCCGTGGATCTGGTACTGCACTGGGCGAGCCCGGCCAGCCCCATCGACTACCTCGAGTTGCCGATTCCCACGCTGAAGGTCGGTGCCCTCGGCACGCATAACGCGCTGGGTCTGGCCAAGGCCAAGGGCGCCCGCTTCGTGATCGCGTCCACCTCCGAGGTGTACGGCGATCCGCTCGAACATCCGCAGAAGGAAACGTACTGGGGCAACGTGAAT
>CAZLJG010000341.1:0-3670 GCA_964559545.1 uncultured Solibacteraceae bacterium
TTCGGATTTCTTATCGGGGTGCCCGCGATTGCCGGTGCCGGCGCGTCCGCGATGCTGGATCTGCGGCACGTCGCATTGACGACGGCCGATTTGCAGGTCTTTGGCGTCGGGTTCCTGTCGTCGGCGGTCGTCGGGTATCTGACCGTGAATTTTCTCCTGAAGTACCTGGTCAGCCATCGCCTCGACGTCTTCGCCTGGTATCGACTGGCCATCGCTGCGCTGCTGTTCTACTCGTTCTACTCGTTGTAAAGTGCTCGGGTCCCCCATGTCCTGGCTTCGCCGTTCGTTCATCACCGGCTTTTTTGTCACGGTGCCGCTGGTTGTCAGCGTGGCAGCCCTGCTGTGGATGTTTCGTGTGGTGGATGGCCTGACCGAGGGGTTCTGGGAACAGTGGACGGGCACCCATGTTCCCGGGCTGGGTGTCATCACGACCCTGGCGCTCGTCCTGCTGATTGGCGCGGTCGCCACCAACGTGATTGGCCGACGGATCCTGGGGCGTGGGGAGCAAATCCTCATGCACGTGCCGGTGTTTCGCACGATCTACGCTCCCGTCAAACAACTGATCTTTGCGTTTTCTCCAGACAACGAGTCCGGCTTCAAGCGGGTGGTGATGATTGAAGATGCCTCCCGTGGCTTCCTGCTGGGATTTCTGACGCGGGAGTTTGTCCTCGATCGAGGGGCCGGCCCCGAGCCGTTTGTCGCGGTGTACGTCCCTACGAATCACCTGTATCTGGGGGATGTGGTGGTGTGTCCCGCTGAGCGCGTGCAGTACCCGGACCTGACGGTGGAGCAGGGAATCCGGGTGTTTTTGACGGGCGGCATGGGCCTGGTGGGGCGGGTCCAGAGCGGCCAGGCGTCGCCGAGCCATTTTTCTGGAACCGGTGTCTAACTCCAACAAGCGCCAAATCGGGTGTTCGTTTGTTGACACCGTTTTTCGGGGCTGACTATAATCCCGGCCTTCGTTAGGTCATCGAAGAAAGTGCAAGGGCGTAGGAGGTAACCGTGGCAGGTGAAATGTTCGGCGACGTGAGCAACCCCACTGTCCGAGTGGGCACGAAGCAGTGGTACACGGTGCCGCTGTCGATTCTGGTGCACACCATCGCGCTCGGATTGATGATTATCGTTCCGCTGCTGGCGTCCGACGTGTTGCCCACGCCGCAGTCGGTCATGGCGTTTGTGGCGTTGCCGCCCCCACCGCCCCCACCGCCGCCTCCGCCACCGCCGCCGGCAGCTCCGACGCCGCCGACGCCGACGCCGGATGTGAACCCGGTGGCTGCGCCGATTGAGGCGCCCGCTGAAGTGAAACCTGAGCCGCCGCCTCGTCCGGCCGCTGGCTCGATCGGTGTTGTTGGTGGTGTCGCCGGCGGCATCCCCGGCGGTGCCGTGGGTGGTGTGGTGGGTGGCATTCCGCAGCCGCCGCCTCCGCCACCGCCGCCCGCGCAGCCGGTGCGCGTCGGTGGTCAGATCAAGGAACCCAAGAAGATTAAGGACGTGCGTCCGATCTACCCGCCCATCGCGCAGTCGGCGCGTGTGCAGGGTATCGTCATCATCGAGGCCACCATTGGCGTCGATGGCACGGTGACGGATGCGCGCGTGATTCGGCCGGTGGCCCTGTTGGATCAGGCCGCGCTTGAAGCGGTCCGCCAGTGGCGGTTTACGCCGACCGAACTCAACGGCCAGAAGGTGCCCGTCATCATGACGGTCACGGTCAACTTCACCCTGCAGTAGTTGCTGGTCGTCGCTCGCTAGTTTTCAGGTGTCATTCACAGTTCGTTTGTTGGTTGTCTGAGTTTTCGTCGGAGGGTGTCAATGGGTGGTGAGATGGATCTGATGCACATGTGGGAGCAGATGGGCTTCGTTGCGAAGGCCGTCGCTTTCATTCTGGTGTTCATGTCGATGTGGTCGTTCGGCGTGGCAATTGAGCGGTACTACACGTTCATGCAGGCGAAGAAGCAGTCGAAGTTGTATGCGCCGCAGGTGGCGAAGCACCTCAAGGAAGGCCGCCTGAAGGACGCGCTCGCCGTGTCACAGTCGAAGACCTACCAGTACAGCCATCTCGCCAAGGTCGTGCTCGCCGGTCTCCAGGAATACCAGTTCCAGGTGGATTCGGGCGCGAACCTGACCCGCGACGACCTGGTAGACACGGTCCGCCGCGCGATTCAGCGTGCGACGGCCCTGACCGCCAATGACCTCAAGAAGGGCATCCCGGCGCTCGCGACCATCGGCGCCACGGCGCCGTTCGTCGGTCTGCTCGGCACGGTCGTCGGCGTTATCAACGCATTCGCCGGCATCGGCAGCACCGGTTCCGCGGGTCTCGGCGCCGTCTCGGCCGGTATCTCGGAAGCGCTCATCGAAACCGCACTCGGGTTGGTCGTGGCCATCCCCGCCGTGTGGCTCTACAACTACTTCAGCGGCGCCCTCGAGTACTTCAACGTCGAGATGGACAACTCGTCGTCGGAACTCGTCGACTACTTCATCAAGAAGACGGCGTAAAGGGAGTTACCCATGTCGATGGACGTTGGGGGCGCCAAAGGCGGACCCAAATCAGACATCAACGTCACCCCGCTGGTTGACGTCATGCTCGTGCTGCTCATCATCGTGATGTTGATCGCGCCGATGATGCAGAAGGGCGTCGATGTGGCCCTGCCTGAGGCGGACAACTCGGGGGACAAACCCGACACCGCCGATCAGACCGTGGTGCACATCGGACCGGATAGCAAGTTGTACGTCAACGCGATTGAGGTCAGTGAAGGTGAGGCGATTTCGCGCCTCACGGCGACCCTCGAGACCAAGGCGGACAAGATTGTCTATCTCAAGGGCGACAAGGACGCGCCGTATGCGTCGATCATGAAGATGATGGACGCCCTGCGCGGCGCCGGCATCGAAACGGTCGGGCTCATCACGGAAAAACGTGGCGGCAACGTGGAAGGGGGCGGTCAATAATGTCTCATCACCACATGCACCACGGCGCCGAGAAGAACGTCCAGGTTTCGAAGTCCGAAGCCTCGTCGGACATGAACGTGACGCCGCTCATTGACGTCCTGCTCGTGCTCCTGGTCATCTTCATCGCGGCGCTTCCGCTCACCCAGAAGGGGCAGGACATCAACCTGCCGCTCGAGGTGAACAAGTCCGCGGCGGCCGCCGACGTGCTCGGGCAGATCGTCATCGACTACACCGCCGATCGTCGTCTCACGGTGAACAAGACCGAAGTGGGTCTGTCCGCGCTGCAGGAGCACCTCCGGGTGCTCTTCGAGACCCGCAAGGACAAGACGGTGTTCATCATCGGTGACGGCTCCGTTCGCTACGGAGAAATCGTCAGCATCATCGACGCCGCGTCCGGCGCCGGTGTGACGAAGGTCGGCATCGTGACCGACGGCATGCGCCAGGCCGCAGCCGGCGGCAACTAAGCACACAGCCCACCCCTTCAGGTCGGCTCTTCGAGCGCGCTCAGGTTCATCCTGAGCGCGCTTTTTCTTTTGCGCTACTCCTCGTAGGGCCGCCTGGGTTTGAGGCGGCCAGGACATCGGTCCGGGGGCCAGGTCCAGGGTCCAGGGGCCAGGGTTCGGGTCCACCGGTACCTGAGTCCAGACGTCCGGTGGGGCCGAAGGCCCTAGGACCTCCGGACCCCAGGGACCCGAACCCTGGACCCCGGACCTTGGACCCTGGACCT
>CAZLJG010000342.1:0-3656 GCA_964559545.1 uncultured Solibacteraceae bacterium
CACGACGCGTGGGTGGTCGGAACACCGACGCCGTTCCTGCCGGGGCCGTCGGTGGCGAGGGTGGTGCTGAGACGGGAGTGAGGCGTTGGCCCGCTCAAGTTCAGCGGGCCCTACGTACGGTTGGGGTGCTCGATCGGCAGGTCTTCCCGGTCGCCCCATTCCTTCCACGAACCCGTGTACGCACGGACGCGGGGGAAACCGAGGAGCCGCAGCGCGAGATACGTGTGTGCGGCGCGATAACCGCCCTGGCAGTAGGTCACCACTTCCCGGTCGGGTGTGACACCGAGGGCGGCGTACATGGCGCGCAGGTCATCAACTGACTTGTACGTGCCGTCGGGCGAAAGATTCTGCGTCCACTCGAGGTGCACGGCTCCAGGAATGGCGCCACCGCGTTTTGCCCTGACCTGTTCCCCGTAGTACTCCGCCGGCGTGCGGGTATCGACGATCGCCACGTCCGAGGTGTTGAGGCGGTCGCGCACCTGGTCCCACGAGGCAAGCACCGCGGGAGTCGGCTCTCCATGCCACGTACTTGGCACGGGCGTCGTGACCTCTGTGGTCACGGCGAGTCCTGCGCGTGACCAGGCCGGGAACCCGCCGTCGAGCACGCGCACGTTCGGATGGCCGAGGTACTCCAGAAACCAGAAGGCGCGGGCCGCGCGAATGCCGGACTGGTCTTCGTAGACGACCACGGGCCGTTCGGGCGTGACACCACGCAGCGAAAACAGGTGCCCGATCATCCACATGAAGGCGCGCAGCGGTGCAGGATCGGTATCGATCAGGCTGACACCCCAGAGGTCGAGATGCAGGGCGCCGGGAAGGCGTGAAACGGCGAACGCCTCCGCCGGCCTGACATCCAGGACCAGCGGAGGCGTGGCCGACGCCAGTTCGCGCGACAGCGCGTCGGGCGTGATCAGCACGGTGTTACTCGATCACCACGTACCGCCACAGGCGGGCGACTTCCTTCGGCCCGACGTACTTGCCGATCTCCTTCTCGAACTGCGCCTGGGTCTTCCACGGGCGGTATTCCTTGAACTCACGCACCATGCGCGGACCCGCGCCAGGAATCGTCAGGATGTCCGCATCGGTGGCGGTGTTCAGGTTCACGGGGATGAACAGGTACTGCTTGAGGCGCGCGACCTCGGGAGCACCGACGTACTTGCCGATTTCCTTGTCGAACTGCGCCCACGTTTTCCACGGACGGTACTCGCCAAATTCGCGCACCATGCGATTGCCCGCGCCTGGAATCAGCAGGATCTCTTCACGCGTGCCCGTGTTGAGGTTCACATGAATGAAGGCCTTGCCGTAGAACGCCGTCAGCTGCTCGGCGGTCAGCTTGCCGGTGAGGAACGTGTTGAGTTCAACCACCGACGCAAACGGACGCGCGGCGACCAGCGCCTTCGCGAGGTCCGCCGTCATCCCCGGCAACGCGGCCAACTGCGCTTCAGTGGCGACGTTCGGATCAACCAGGCCCGCAGCGACCTGCCCCCGCAGATCGCCCTGCGACAACAGCCCGACCAGGGCCACACACGCGACCACTCCAGCAACACGATTCATGCGAAACATATGACGACTCCTCTATTGTGACAATTACGGCTCGACTGACGACCACTCCGACCGCCAGACCGCGACCAACCCGATCAACGCGACCAGCGCCATGTTGCCAGGCGCCAGGGATGGTGGCGCCTTCGCGTGGAGGATTTTCTCCATCAACGCGAGGCCACCGAGCGACGGATCCATTTCCAGCTGGAATTCCATGTTGGCGCGATAGTGCAGGACGGCGCCCACCACGCCGCACAGCATCAGGACCACCATCAATACTCTGAACACCTGCACCGCAGACGCCGACCACGTGGCCAGCACCCAGACCGCGCCAATCACACACACCGTCATGACGGCCAACGGCGCCCACTGCCACGGATCCTCATGATGGCCCATCATCCACAGCTCGGTCGTAGTTGCGACACAGGCCAGGCAGACCAGCATGAGCAAGTACCGGCGCACGGACGCCAGGGTCGAGGGGTAGAAGTCGGTCATTACCGCAGATGATACCGGAATCGCACCTGGACGTTGCGACCGGATGCGTCCACCCCGGACCCGTGCACCCGGTAGTTACGATCGAGCAGATTCTCCCCGACCACCGTCAGTGTCAGGTCCGGGGAAATCGTCCACCCCGCTCGCAAGCCAAGGGTCACAAATCCCGGTGACGTCGGGAACATGACGGCCGCCGACTGTCCGCCCAGGACACGCGCCTGCACTTGCGCCAGCGTTTCGTTGGTGGCCACGAGGCGCCCGCCCTGCACGAGTCCCAGGTCGGTCGCCGTCCCGTTGAAGTAGGTCGCGATTGACGCGGTCGTCCTCCGCGCGCCGATGCGCGCATCGGTGAGGTCACCCGCGTTCATGCGCGTCTGCTCGCGCGCGAACGACACGACGCCCTCCACCCAGCCGCGGCCCTTCACGTCGCTCCAGCGCAGGGAGGCCCCGCCCATGGGCGGCGGCATGCGACGGAGTACGTCGCCACCGATGACATGTCCGTTGGCCAGCGACATGTACGCCGCCCCGGTCAGGGTTCTCGAGAGCAACACGGTGCCCTCAGCATCAAATCCACGAATGCGCCCACGGTCGAGATTCACGCGGGTGACGACGGGCCGTGCGTCTTCCGCGATGAAGACGCGACCGAGGCTGTCCTGCCGGACAATCGTGAAGCCCGCGATGTCCGTACCCACCACGGGCTGATCAACCAGAATGGTGCGGCGCTGAATGGTGTTCCGCAGTTCGACGGTGAACACGGACACCGAGGCTGACATGCGCGCGCCATGCACCTTGAGGCCGAGCTCGTACGTATCCGCCGTCTCTGGCTGCAACGCACCCACCCGGCGGCCCGTGGAGATGGCCGTGGTGCCCTCGTTACTGCCGACAAACGCGTTGAACCCGCGGGCACGGCCCGGAGAAATTTCGAAGCCACCACCACCGGTGAGACCGATGCTGGCGAAGTCCGCCGCGTTGCCTGCCCGGAAGCCGCGACTGGCATTGGCCGTCACGTTGAGGAACCGATTCAGCGCCAACACGCCGCCGCCCTGGAAGGTCATCGCGTCGGCAGTGACGCGCTCGTCGACCACCCCAAACGCCGGCGCGGCCTCCGACGCGAACGTGAAGCGTGAGTACCGCACACCGCCCTTCAGCCAGAGGCGATTGCGAAGCACTTCGGACACCTGTTGCACAAATGCACCCGACGTCAGGTAGGTCGTCCCGCCGGGTACATCCGGACGGGCCCCTGTGACGGTGCCGTTGGCCTCGCGCAAGGTGCGGGACGCCGATACCGATTCGTCATACACCTCAAAGCCAGCGAGCGCCTGATGGCGGTTGTTCCAGAAGCGCGTGGCCTGCGCCTGATAACCCCACGCCGTGGTGACCGACTCCTGCTCATCCATGCGGGACGACGGTCGCGCCTGCTCAAAGCGGCCGTCGGCCTGGCGATTCATCGACACAGTCGCCGACCAGCGGTCCACGAGACCACCGGACACCGCTTCGTACTTCAGCAGCGCGAGATCGAGCCGCTGGGGTGCAAAGCCCGAGCGATACAGCCCTTCCCCGCCGGCGATGCGGTCGTACCGATTCACATCCCGCTGCGACAGCCCGAGGTACGTGCCCATGAGCAC
>CAZLJG010000343.1:0-3624 GCA_964559545.1 uncultured Solibacteraceae bacterium
GTTCGCGAGAATCTCTCCCGTGGTCTCCGCGGTCTGGCTGCCGGACTTGAACGAGAAGCTGTACCGCCCGGGCGGCGCCTTGTGCCCGTTGTAGCTGCCTTCGATATACACGTTCGAGACGCCCGGAATGGTGGCGTAGCGCATGTTCCACACGAATCGATTCAGACCAGCCTTCTTGGGCAGGACCGGCTCAGCGTTGGGACCGCCGTCCCACTTCTTGAATCCCTCGACCGCCTTTGACGAGAACGAACGGACCGGTCCACCCCGCGCATCTTCAATCGTGAGCGTCACCACGTCATCTTTTCCGAGCTCAGGCAGGTGGTAGTAGAGGACGATGCCGTTGGCGGGATTGACGCCACGGAATGTGTTGGCGCCGGTGAAGTCAGGATCGGAGCCGTTGAGTTCGCTGCCGCCATTCGCGAGATATGCCGGTGCCGGCTCGTAGACGGAGAACGATGCCGGGGTTGGCTTGTACTGGCGGATGAGCGGGAGGTCATCAAGAATCCAGAACGACCGGCCGGATGTGGCCGCGATCAGGTTGTTCTTGTGGACACGCAGGTCGGTGATCGGCGTGACCGGCAGATTGAGTTGGAAGGGCGACCAGTCCTGCCCACCGTTCCATGAAATGAAGACGCCGAGTTCCGTACCCGCAAACAACAGGTCGCGACGCACGTCGTCTTCGCGCACCACCCGGGTGAACGCGTTGGCGGGAAGGCCGCGATCGATCTTCGTCCACGTCGCGCCGTAGTCGGTGGTCTTGTACAGGCCCGGCGCATGGTCGTTGAACTTGTACCGCGTGGTCGCGATGTAGGCCGTCGCGCGGTCGTGGGGTGACACATCGATCGCGTTGATGAGTGTTTCAGCGAGGTTGGGTGGTGTGACGTTCTTCCAGGACGCGCCGCCGTCGCGAGTGACGTGCACCAGGCCGTCATCACTGCCGGTCCAGATGACCCCTTTTTCGTGCGGGGATTCGATCACGTAGGCGATGGTGCCGTAGTTCTCGGCGCCAACCGCTTCATTGGTGAACGGCCCCCCGCCTTTGCCCTGTTTGTCCTTTTCGTTGCGCGTGAGGTCGGGCGAGACCTCCCTCCACGACTTGCCGAGGTCCGACGTCTTCAGCAGCACCTGGGCGCCATGGTAGAAGGTGTTCGGTTCGTGGCGGCTCCAGATGATCGGCGCGTTCCAGTTGTACCGGTATTTCATGTCCTTCGCATCCATCCCGAGGTACTGGATGGGCGCCGACATGATGTTTGTGCCGCCGGCTGCGGCGGTATCGAGCACTTCGATCGTGCCCTGATAGCTGCCGCCGAGGACGAGCTTCGGGTTGTCCGGATCAAATGCGAGGAACGCGCTCTCGCCTCCGGCGGAGGCCTTCCAACTGTTGGTCGTGATGCCACTGCTGCCGAGTTCCCGGCTGGCGATCGCCAGTGACGAGTTGTCCTGCTGGCCCGCGTAGATCCGATAGGGGAACTGGTTATCCACGTTGATGCGGTAGAGCTGCGCCGTCGGCATGTTGTCCTGCGAGCTCCAGCTCTGACCGCGGTCAAAGGTGATCGACGCGCCACCGTCGTTTGCCAGAATGTAGTTCGCAGGGTCGCCGGGATTGATCCACATGTCGTGGAAGTCGCCATGCGGCGCATCGATTGGTGCCCAGGTTCGCCCGCCATCATCCGATCGCAGGAATGGCGCACTCAGCACATAGATCGTGTCGTCGTCTTTGGTGTCGAGGAAGAGTTCGATGTAATACCACGCGCGCTGCACCAGTCGCGGATCGCTCGAGACCTGCGTCCAGGATTTGCCCGCGTTGGTCGAGACATACAATCCGCGCTCGTCTTTCATCGAGTCGCTTTCGATCAACGCAAACACCTTGTCGGGATTCACGCGGCTGACAGCGACCGCCATCTTGCCCATTTCGGTCGGCAGGCCTTCTTTCAGCTTTTCCCAGGTCTCGCCGCTGTCGGTCGACTTGTACAACCCGCCGCCCGGCCCGCCGCTGATGACTTTCCAAGGCAGCCGGCCGTATTCCCACATCGCCGCGTAGAGGATTCGTGGATTGGACGCGTCAATCGCGAGTTCGGATGCGCCGGTGCGCTCATCGATGTAGAGCACCTTCTTCCACGTCGTTCCACCATCGATGGACTTGAACACGCCGCGCTCGGCGCCCGAACCGTACAGCGCGCCCTGCGCCGCGACCCAGACGATGTCGGGGTTGGTGGGGTGGACGAGGATGCGGGCAATGTGTTGCGTGGCCGCCAGGCCCACCTTCTTCCACGTCTTGCCGGCGTCGGTAGACCGGTAGACGCCATCCCCGTGGTGGGTCATGACTCCACGCACCGCGTGTTCGCCCATGCCGACGTAGACGACGTTGGGATCGCTGGCGGCGACGGCAATCGCTCCGACTGAGCCGGTGGTGAAGAACCCGTCCGAGATGTTCTTCCAGCTGATGCCCTTATCGACGGTCTTCCAGACACCGCCACCGGTCGTGCCCATGTAGTACGTCTTCGTGTCGCCGATGACGCCGGTGGCGGCGACCGAGCGACCACCCCTGAACGGCCCAATCGACCGCCATTTCACGGGCTTGAAGAACGTATTGAGGTCAGCGGGTGTCTGAGCCGGCGTCTGTGTGAGGCCCGGGAGAACGAACAAGCTCAGAAGGAGACCGGAAGCGAGGGCGAGCTTTGTCATGACGCCCTGATTCTACTGATCGCGCGCCATCTGCGGGTGCCTGAACACGCACCCAGATTCCGTCAGCCAGTGCCCAGATGTTGGCCGTTGGGCCCTGCCCTGGAGCAAAGCCTCCAAAAATCAAGAGCCGTTTCGCGCGGGCATCGAAGATCACCCGGTGCGCCGCGAGTGCCGGAGTGTTGGTGGCGGCAACCCGACTCCACCTCGTCCCGACCCGTTGCCAGACATCGTCGAGTTGTCCGCCACCGGGTTGGTGACCACCGGTCATAAGGAGGCGAGTGCCGGAAGGGTCGTAATCCATGCTGACGTGGTCGCGTGCGGGTGGTGCCTCACCGCTGACCTCGGTCCATCGTCGGCCGTCCCACTCCCAGGTGTCGCCGAGTGTGGCCGAGGGCGGGGGAGGCCCCGGCGTGGAACTGGCGCCACCGCCGCCGAACAGGACCACCTTGCGGGTCGTCGCATCGTAGGCGAACGCGGCGAGCGTGCGTCCTGTCGGGCCCGTCTCGGCCACACGCGACCACGCCGTGCCATCAAACTCCCAGGTGTCGCGCAGATAGCCCGTCGGTTGTCTGCCGTCTCGCTGCGTGAATCCACCGAACAGCACGACCCGATCGCGTGCCGAGTCATACGCGAGCATGTGGGTGCTTCGAGGCGCTGGCCCAGCGTCTGAGAGCTTCGTCCACGTCCGGGTCTGGCCGTCGTAGGCCCACGTGTCTCCAAAAATGCGATCGCGAGTGTCGCCGCCGAACAACACCATCCGATTGCGTCGACTGTCGAAGACCATGACTGGTGAGTTTCGAGGTTCCGGACCCGTGCTGGATGTGTGCGTCCACGTCGCGCCATCCCACTCCCACGTATCGCCGCTGTACCCGCCCTGGCCGTAGCCGCAAAACACCACGAGGCGGCCCCTGACCGAATCAAAAGCGGCAGCGACTGAAT
>CAZLJG010000344.1:0-3550 GCA_964559545.1 uncultured Solibacteraceae bacterium
GTTCCCGGCGATTCGTCTGTCGAGGCTCGCGGTGCCGCAAATGCGCAAGACCGGTGGCGGCGTGATCTTGATGATTGCGTCCATCTGGGGACGCGAATCCGGTGGGCGCATGACATACAACGCGGTCAAGGCCGCCGAGATCAGCCTCGCGAAGGCGATGGCGCAGCAGCTGGCGAAGGACAACATCCGCGTGAACAGCGTGGCGCCGGGATCGATTCTGTTTGAGGGCGGCACCTGGGCGCAGCGTCAGCAGGCGGACCCCGTCGCCATCGGCGAGTTCATCAAGCGCGATTTGCCGTTCGGTCGTTTTGGTCATGACCACGAAGTGGGCGACGTGGTCGCGTTCCTCGCATCGCCGCGATCCAGTTGGATTTCCGGCGCCTGCATCACCGTTGACGGTTGCCAGTCACGTTCGAATATCTGAGGATTCCCCATGGCTGCAGGCATTGAATGGCTCGCTGACTTTCTCTTCCGGTACTTCATCATTGCCACCCTGCTCGGGACGGGGTTGTTTCTCACAATCCGGTTCCGCGGCGTGCAGATTCGTCGGCTGCGTGAAGCGTTCAAGGAGATGTTGGCGGGGCAGACAGCGGGCGCCACAGGCGCGCTGTCGCCATTTCAGGCCTTCATGACGGCGCTCGCCGCCACGATCGGCACGGGGAACATTGCCGGTGTCGCGACCGCGATCATCTCCGGTGGTCCTGGTGCGCTGTTCTGGATCTGGGTCTACGGGTTCTTCGCCACCACGCTGAAGTTTTCGGAAGCCGTGCTCGGTGTGAAGTTCCGCGAGCAGCAGGGCGACCATCTGCGCTCCGGGCCGATGTATTACCTGCGCGACGGATTGAAGTCGCCGGCGCTGGCCTGGACCTACGCGTGTGTGGCCGGTATCGCGGCGTTGACCACAACGCCGTTTACGCAGCCGAACTCCATCGCGATCGCGGTGCAGCACGTGTGGCCGAGCGGCACGCTGATGTTGCCGCTCCTGGGCGAAGTGAACCGGACAGCGTTTTTCACCGGCCTCTTGCTCGCGGTGTTGACGTGGCTGGTGATCATCGGTGGGATCAAGACCATCGGTCGCGCCGTCGAGAAGTTGTCGCCCCTGAAGGTGGGTCTGTATCTGGTGGGTGGCGCGGTGGTCATCCTGACGTTCATCGACCGCGTGCCGTACGTGTTGTCCATGGTTGTTGATGAGGCCTTCGCGTCGCCTGGACGGTCAGGACTCGGTTTCGGGTTCTTCATCGCCATGCGGTATGGCATCGCGCGCGGCATCTACGCGAACGAGGCCGGCTACGGCACAGCCGCCGTCGCCTACGGCACGGCGCGATCGAACCGGCCGGAACAGCAGGGCCTGCAGGCCGTGATGGAAGTGTTCATCGTGTCGTTTGTCACGGGCACGATCAGCGCGATGGCGATTCTGCTCAGCGGTGTTGCGGAGTCGTCGATTGCCGCGCGCGCGGCCGGGGAGGCCGGCGTCACAAGCACGGCTGCCGTCGCGACAGCCTTCAACATGGCCGTGCCGACCGTCGGCGGATGGGTCGTGGCGTTCTGCGCGTTCCTCTTCGGCTACACCACGCTGATTGGCTGGGCGTATTACGGCGAGCAGTTCCTCGAATACATCCTCGGCCGCTCGGTCACGATGCCGTACCGCTACGTGTACTGCCTCCTCATTCCCATCGGCGCAGTCCTCAAGCCCGATCTCGTGTGGGCCTGGGGCGACCTGATGAACGGTCTCCAAGTCTTTCCGAACATCATCGGCCTCCTCGGCCTCAGCGGCGTCGTCGCCGCCTACGCCAACAGCCGCGGCAAACAATAAAAACCGCCTTGACAGAGCCTCTATATAGCCGTTAGGTTATATAGCGTTATGGCTATGGACATGTCGGCTGAGCGTCTGAACGCGACGTTTCTCGCCCTGGCGGACCCGACGCGGCGGGCGATTCTGGCCCGGTTGGCGCTCGGCGAGGCCTCGGTGGGCGAGTTGGCGGAGCCTTTCGAGATCAGCCAGCCCGCGATTTCCAAGCATCTGAAAATCCTCGAGCGGGCCGGGCTGATCAGCGCCGGCCACGACCGGCAGCGACGTCCCCGCAAAATCGAAGGCGCGCCGCTGGCGGAGGTGCATGCCTGGCTCGAGACCTACCGGGCCGTGTGGGAAGCCAATTTCATGCGGCTCGATTCACTCCTAGCAGAACTCCAGAAGGGACCACGATGACGGTATTTGAGAAGGCTCATGTGACCACACCCAGCGACCGCGAAGTGCAGGTCGTCCGTTCGTTCAGGGCTCCGCGCGCACTCGTGTTCAAGGCGTACTCCGAGCCCGAGCTGATTCAGCGCTGGATGCTCGGCCCTCCGGGATGGACGATGCCGGTGTGTGAGATGGATGCGCGTGTCGGCGGCTCGTATCGGTGGCGGTGGCGCAGCGAAGATGGCACCCAGGAATTTGGGTTCTTCGGGGTCTTCCGCGAAGTGGATCCGGGCGTCCGCACCGTGCACACCGAGACATTTGATCCCGGCTCCCTCGGTGGGTCGATGGGCGGCGGTGAGGCCATCATCACCACCACGTTCGAGGAACACGACGGCATCACGACGGTCACGACGCTCATGGATTTCGGATCGAAGGAAGCGCGGGACACCGCGGTCGCCACCGGCATGACCGACGGCATGGAACAGAGCCACCAGCTGCTCGACAAGCTGCTCGCGGCCTAGATTTTCGCTTCTTGATCGCCCCGAGGCGGGCTGGTACGATGGCCGCTCCATGTCATCTGACCGGCGCCGCCTGCCCATGACCGTCCTGCCGGCTCTTGTGGACGCGAAGAGCAAGGACGAGTCGCTGTCGCTGGCGCTCTCGCGGATGCTCGCGGAGCACGAGCAGGCGCTGCAGGGGGCTGATGACGACCCGCATGTCACGGCGGTCCGACGCCTGGACCCCGTGGAAGCGCGGTACGCGCCGTTCCCCGACACGCTCGATCACCGGTTGATTGCGGCGCTCCGGAAACGCGGCATCGACCAGCTCTATTCGCACCAGGCCGAGGCGATCGCCCACGCCACGTCCGGCCGGAACGTCGTGACCGTCACGCCGACCGCGTCCGGCAAGACGCTCTGTTACAACGCGCCGGTGATGGACGCGATCCTCAAGGATTCGTCCACGCGCGCGTTGTATCTGTTTCCCACGAAGGCCCTGGCCCAGGACCAACTGGCTGAGCTCCACCAACTGGCCGAGTTGCTCGGCGTGGAAGGTGGCGGCGAGATTGGCGTGTTCACGTACGACGGGGACACGCCTCAGGATGCGCGTCGCGCGATTCGTGGCCGCGCGCACGTCGTGCTGAGTAATCCCGACATGGTGCACTCGGGCATCCTGCCGCACCATCCGCGCTGGGCGAAGCTCTTCGAGAATCTGAAATACATCATCATCGACGAACTGCACGCATACCGCGGCGTGTTTGGCAGCCACCTCGCCAACGTCTTGCGGCGGCTGCAGCGCATCTGCCGCCACTACGGCTCGAACCCGCAGATCATTTGCTCGTCGGCCACCATTGCCAACCCATCGGAACTGGCG
>CAZLJG010000345.1:0-3516 GCA_964559545.1 uncultured Solibacteraceae bacterium
CTTGCCCGCGCCGACGTCGCCTTGCAGCAACCGATGCATGGGCTCGGGTCGCTGCATGTCCGTGACGATTTCGCGCAGCGCGACCTTTTGGCCGTCGGTGAGTTTGAATGGCAGCACCTTGCGCGCCGCTTCACGCACCCGGTCATCCACGACGACCGGCCGTGGCTTCTTCTCCTCCGCCTGCCGGCGTTTGCGCAACACCAGGCCGGCCTGAAACAGGAAGAACTCCTCGAAGATCAATCGCCGGTGGGCCTCGGTCGCACAGGCATTGAGGGCCTCCACGTCGGTGCCGGCTTTCGGAAAGTGCACGGCCCGCACGGCATCGGCCCGCGACGGCATGACTCCGCGCACCGCAGGAGGAACGGGGTCCGGAATGTCGTCCGGCATCTCGTTCAGCAGTTGGAAAATCAACGACCGTTGCATGCGCGTGGTCACCGCGCCGATCTTTTCGTAAATCGGCACGATGCGACCGGTATGCACCGTCACATCATCCGCAGGCGCATCGTCCACCACCTCGCCACGGACAATTTCATATTCGGCGTTGGTGAACTGCAGGCCGCCGCTGCGGTACTCAAGCAGGCCGTAGAGCACGACCTGCTGGTGGGGACGAAACACGTCCTTCAGAAACGCCTGATTCGGAAATACGGCTCGAACGGCACCGCTGCTGTCACGCACGACCACTTCAAACAACCGGAAGCCCGGGCGCCGGGTGGTGCGCACGCCTGACGACAACACTTCGCCGACGACCGTGGAGGTCTGTCCGGGACGCAGCGACGCGATGGGCGTGAGGCCGGCGCGATTTTCGTAGCGGCGCGGGAACCGCAGGAGCAAGTCCTCCACGGTGACCACGCCCACGCGCGCGAACTCCGCCGCACGTCTGGGTCCAACCCCTTTGATGAATTGGAGCGGCTGCGACAACACAGGCGGCTATTGGACGACGGTGGCAGCGCCGCGGCGCAGATGGACTTCGCGAATGGCGGCTGGAAGTTCGAAGGGTTCGTCGAGGGTGATGCCCTTGGGCAATTCCGGGGATCGTGTGTAGTACGCCAGCAGTTCCTGCAACACCGCACGAGGGACGGGCACACCGCCGACCGAGGCGGACTCAAACCGATAGACGCCCTTGCCACCGGCGCCGGTGAGACCGCCCACCATGACCACTTCCAGTGATCCGGTCACGTACGACAGCGGGTCCATCCAAGTGCGCTTCTGCGACGTCCGGACGGCATCGAGGTCCACAAGCGATCGGGTTTCGACCTTGCCGTCGGCCGGCATCATCACCCGCACGTTCTTCAGACCAGGTGGAAACTGGTCCGCCCCGTGAATCGTGAGATACGCGTTGAGTTCCTGCTCGGTAAACGACGTCCGCAGCGGCGTGGGTTTTCGGGGCGGTGCGATGGCACGCTGCATGATCGCCGCGACCTTCTTCGCCATGCGATCCGCCTCTGCGCGCGACGGGGCCTGGGTTGCCGACACGGCAACCACGCTGCCGGCCACCAGCGCCGACAGCACCCAGACTCGAAGGCGAAGGGGCATGCCTTCGATTCTACTCCCGCCCGGCCTGCCTCGAGCGTGTGAGGAATTCAATCTTCTGCCGCTCCATCTCCTCCTCGAAGAACCTGAAGCGCGCCCGTTGCCGGACATTCAATGTTTCATCAATGGCGCCACGCGCCGTGCGGAGTTCCTGCTCGAACTTGCCCTGCAGATCGTCCAGGCCTTTCAACGCCGCCGTCAACGCCGCGTCGTCGGTGCCGGCATCACCGAAGAGCCGGCGGAGGTCGTTGAGCATGCGCATGCGCTGTCGTGTGTGCTGACGCCGCAGATCCTGCAGCCGGTTCATCCGCATGAAGAACCGCTGGTACTGCTCGTCGGGCAGTTGCAGGACGCGTTGCGCCTGCACCAGCACGAAGGCGTCAAACATCTCCTGCAGTTCCTGCAGGCCGACGCCAGGCGCTGGATTCGGCGGGGTGTTCTGCGCGCGTCCGCGCCCGCCCTGCCGGGCCGGGGGCTCCTGTGCCTGCGCGACGCTGCCTACAAGAAGCAGCCCCAATACCGCTGCCGTGATGACTGTCTTGATTGTGGTGGCTCGCATGTCCCTACTCACTTCCTTCCGTCAGTTCCGCCTGCAACAACCGCGCAAATGCCTCGCGCTCACTCGCACTCAACGTGGCGAGCGCATCGTCGAAGGCCCCGGTCGCCGGACGCAGCACCTCGTGCGCTGCCTCGTCTTCGAGTGATGCCAGCACGTCGGACACAAACTGCCACTGCGCGGTATCCCCGATGGCCTCTGTCTCGACCACGGCGTCCGCCTGACTCACCACAAGATCCGCCACGGGTGTGCGCTGCTGTGCCCCCCACGAGACCACGAGCAAGAGCACCGCGGCAGCCGCGAGACTCATCCATCCGCGCGCGCCTGTCCACCATGCCGCCGTGCGGGTGTCCACCGCGCTGCCGACTCGCGCCTGCAACTGATGCCAGAACACCGGCGGGGGTTCGGGCACCTCGACGCGCCCGTCCACGATCAGGTCATCCCACACCTGCTGCAAGGCCGCGACCTCGTCGCGACACGTGGCGCACGCGTGGAGATGCGCACTCCGTACCGCGTCAAGCGCGCCTTCCAACGCGTCGACGCGTTCGTCATCAGTCAAGTGGGGGTTCAACTGCGTGGTCATGACTCCAACATCCGTTTCAGATTACCGAGTGCGTGGAAAAAATTCGCTTTTGCCGCGCCAACCGTGCCGCCAAGAATCTCTGCGATCTCCTCGTGGGAGAGTTCCTGATACACGCGGAGCATCACCGTGGCCCTCTGCTTCGGCGGCAGTTGCGCGATAGCCCGGCGGACATCGGCGGCCCGCTCGCCGCGAGCGACGAGTCCGAAGGCGTCCTCAGACCGGTCGTCCACGTGGCGCGCCGGATCAAGCGGCTCAATGCCCGGGCGAATCAGCGCGGCGCGATTCAAGCAGACGTTCACCGCGACACGGTGCAACCACGTGGAGAGTTTCGCATCGCCCTTGAAGGCCTTGAGGCCTTTGAAGGCGCGGACAAACACATCCTGGGTGAGGTCCGCGGCGTCCTCGTGATTGCGCACGAACCGGTAACAGACCTGATACACCGCGCGCTGGTGACGGGCAACGATGGTGTCGAACGCCGCGCGTTCCCCCTCCACAAACGAGCGGACGAGGGCGATGTCGTCAAGCGCCGACAGGTCGGCTGTCACCTTCGAGTCGGTCACTCCCCGTCCCCACGCTCCGAAGCGTCTGACGATGACGACACCGTCTGCTCCCGTACCCATGCTTCCTTAGACCGGCGCTGGGGGCTTTCCGTCACAAATCGCTGCAATTCCGCCAGCGTCGGCAGGCCCGCTTGCGCGCCACGGGCGCGGCAGTTCAGGGCCGCGACGGCGTTCGCCAGGTCCAGAAATCCACCGGTCCAGGGTCCAGGGTCCAGGGTCCGGTCCAGGGGGCCAGGGGTCCGCGGGTTCAAAATCGCCCAGATGAGGCCGGCGCGGAAGGCGTCCCC
>CAZLJG010000346.1:0-3507 GCA_964559545.1 uncultured Solibacteraceae bacterium
GCGCCAAGCGTCTGGCCCAGGATCTCGAACGTGGTGCGCGTGTAGTAGTCGAGACCGCGCACCAGGCGATGCGACTGCCGCCACGGAATCCCCGCCGCATCCAGATACCCCTTCACCGCGGTGAAGTGCGTCGCGCAGGGTTCACACAGGTAGTCCACCGAATGCGGCAACGCGTCGATGATTGGCTGATCCGCCGGCACTTTGCAGTCGTAGATGCGCAGGGGATTTGTCACCGACCGTCGCTGACAGTCGCCGCACAGTTTCGACAGGTCGTCCTTGACGGCCGCCAGCAGCGCTTCCTGGAACTTCGGCCGGCAGGCCGGGCATCCGACCGAGTTGATCACCAGTTCCGATTGGGCAATGCCCAGCCCTGACACCAGGGACCACGCCAGGTCGATTACCTCGGCATCCACGGCCGGGTCTTCGATCCCAAAGGCTTCAACGTCGAACTGGTGGAACTGCCGGTATCGGCCCTTCTGCGGGCGTTCGTACCGGAACATCGGCCCCATCGCGAAGATCTTCGCGGACGCCAACGCGTTCTCGAGGTTGTGTTCGACGAAGGCTCGCACCATGCTGGGCGTCGCCTCCGGGCGCAGGGTGATGCGATCCCCGCCCTTGTCGGTGAAGGAGTACATCTCCTTCTGCACGATGTCTGTGGTTTCGCCCGTGCCCTTGGAGAAGAGTTCTTCCCGCTCAATCACCGGCGTGCGCACTTCGACGTAGCCGAAGCGGTCACACAACTGCCGAGCGACGCGCTCGACGTATTGCCACTTTTCGACTTCGCCGGGGAGGATGTCGTGGGTACCGCGAATTGCTGCAATCATGCCGTATCGGCATCCATTATGGCAGGTAGTCGAGCCGGTATCGCACGTAGTTCCCGGCGAACTCCCGGATCATGGCGAGGTCCCCGTCGGTCAGCGGCCGGCGCACCTTGCCCGGGCTGCCCATCACCATCGACCGCGGCGGGATGACAGTCCCTTCGGTGATGAGGGTGCCGGCGGCAATGATGCAGTCCTCACCAATCCGCGCCCCGTTAAGGATGATGGCCCCCATCCCCACCAGCACCCGGTCACTGATCGTGCAGCCATGCACGATCGCCCCATGGCCGATGGTGACGTCGTGGCCGATGATGGTCGGATGGGTGTCGTGCTGCACGTGCACGACCGTGCCGTCCTGGACGTTTGACCGCGCCCCGATCCGGATGTAGTTCACATCCCCCCGAATCACCGTCTGCATCCACACGCTGCTCTCGGCACCGATGACGACGTCGCCAATGACCTGGGCACTGTCGTCGATGAACGCGGACGGGTCTATTACAGGGAGGCGGCCACGATACGGACGAATACTCATGCGGGTGTGATTGTCACACGAAGCGAAGACTCCGCGCCCTGCGCGTTTTACGCGACAGCAACCCGGACGTTGCACGAGCGTCGCATCCCCCAAAGAGAATCGGTTCGGTTCAGTCCGACTCTCCTGTCTGGAGGCAGGTATCCGCATGTTATTCCGCAGTCTCTCGTCTCTTCTCCGGCCCCTCGTGGCTGTGATTCTCCTGTGTGCCGTACTCGGGCCCGTGTCTGCGTCGGCGCAGACGACCGGCACCGTGGCCGGCCGCGTGGCCGACTCCACCGGCGCCGCGCTTCCCGGTGCGCAGGTATCGATCCGGAGCCTCAACGTCCGCACGGCGACGAACGCGCAGGGTGAGTTCACCCTGCAGGGTGTCGCGGTTGGCACCCACGAACTGGAGGTCGAGTACCTTGGCTTCCGCACAGTGACCCAGCCGGTCACCGTCTCGGCGACGCAGCGCGCGGCCGTCACAGTAACCCTGGTCCCCGCCCTCTCCATCGAGGAAAACGTGACGGCATCCGCCACGCCGATTCGGGATGGGCAGGCCCGGGCGCTGAATCAACAGCGGACCGCAGACAACATCGGGAACGTCGTGTCAGCCGACGCCATCGGCCGGTTCCCGGATCCCAACATCGCTGAGGCCCTGCAGCGCACGCCCGGCATCGGCATTCAGCGCGACCAGGGCGAAGGCCGCTATATCAATGTGCGCGGGGCCCCGGCAGAGTTCAGCCAGGTGGCGATTAACGGCGTCAGCCTGCCTGCCCCCGACCCGACCACACGCGCGATGGACCTGGATACGATCCCGTCGGACATCGTGAGCCAGATTGAAGTGTCGAAGTCCCTGCGCCCGAACATGGATGCCGACTCCATTGCTGGTGGGATCAACATCGTCACGAGCTCCCCGTTCGACTTCAACGGACTCCGCGTCAATGCGTCAGGCGGTGGGTCGTACAATGATTTTGGCGGCACCAACGACACGCGCGGGTCATTCCTCGCGAGCAATCTGTTCGGGCGCGACAAGCAGTTCGGCGCACTGGTCTCCTTCAGCTACTCTAAGACCCGTCGGCAGGTTGATAACGTCGAGACTGTTTGGGATGCCCTTGATCGTCCCGAGGGGGGCGAAGTCCTGGGACTCGTCGAAAACCTCTTCAAGGACTACGACACCCGCCGGGAACGGATCGCGGCGACAACGATGCTCGAATGGCGTGCGACACCGACGTCCCGCTACTTCGTCAATGGCTCCTTTGCCCGCTTTACCGACGACGAGTTCCGGAACCGCTTCGGCATCCAGTGGGAGGATGGTGTCCTGCTTGCCGGCGCCACAGATGCGACCGCGACGTTCCGTAACGTCCGGGTGAGCAAGCAGTTCCGTCACCGCATCCAGCGCAACAATGTGGGCAGTCTCTCGGTGGGCGGCCGTCATTTCTTCTCGAATGGCATTGCCGACTATACGGCGGCCTTTTCCCGCGCCGAACAGTCCTACCCGAGCCGCGACGAACTGCTCTTCCGGAGCGGCGCCAATCTGCAGTTATCGTACGACTACGCCGGCAACCCCGAACAGCCGACGTTTTCACTGTTCAGCACCAACCAGCATCTCGACCTGACCCGCTACAGCTTCCGGGAGAACACGTTCCGCGCCAATGACACCCGCGAGGACGAGATCTCGTTTGCCGCCAATGTCGAAATGATGGGCCGCTTGTTCGGCAGGTCGGCAACCCACATGTTCGGCGTGAAGTTCCGCGGCCGTGACAAAACGGCCGATGAGAACCGGTGGCGCGACCGTCGCTCGAGTGCCGCTCCTGCAGGCGGAATCGTGGCCCTTACGAGCACGGAACCGTCAGCAAACTTCGGCTACGCGCTGGGTCACAAGTTCGACAGCACGGCTATCCGCGCGTATTTGGATGCCTCCAAGGCGACTTCGGAGCCCCGCGTGCCCGAATCTCGCACGGCCGACTATGAGGTGGGCGAGAACATCTTCGCCGCCTACGCGTCCACGCGGCTGACGTTGGGCCGGGCCGACCTGCTGCTCGGTGTGCGCATGGAACACACCACACTGGACTCACTGGCGGTGGCACACGACCTGGATACCGACCAGTTCTCGGACCGCACGGCCGACCGCAGCTACACGAACCTGTTTCCGGGCGCGACGCTCCGGTACACGTT
>CAZLJG010000347.1:0-3477 GCA_964559545.1 uncultured Solibacteraceae bacterium
GTCACCGACACAAAGAGCCAGATCGGGAACGTGATCTTCGCGATTTGTTTGTGACGTTTGTCGTCACGAATCAGTCCGCGCCGGAGCGTGAGAATGGCGAGCGGCACCACCGCGGCCGCCAGGATGATGTGCGGGATCAGGATCGAGAAGTACAGCACCCGCAGCCAGCCCGTGCCCGTGTACGGCACCGACCCCACCTGCAGGTGGTAGATCACGTACGAGATCAGGAACAACACGCTGGTGCCGAACGCGGTCAGCATGGTGCGACGATGCTGCGCGATGCGTCCGGCGCGGATGTGGGAGTAGGCGATCAGGAGCAGCAGCGTGCAGATGCTGTTGAGTGCGGCGTTGAGGGTCGGCAGTTCGTGCACGGGGATCATCGGGTCACCGTCATCAAGATCCAGAGCAGCGGCAAGTAGATGATCGACGCATAAAACACAAGCCGCGCGTGTTCATGCGTGCGATGGAACGCAAATCGAATGGTGACCGCCAGTTGCGCCAGGCCCAGCACCAGCGCGCCGATACCGTACGCGTGTGAGGCCAGACCGGCAATCGCGGGCAGCACCGAGATGGGCACGAGCGTGACGGCCCAGACCACCGCCTGACGACCGGTCATCGCGCCGGTGGTATCCACGACGGGCAGCACCGGAATGCCGGCCCGTCCGTATTCCGCGCGATACATCCAGGAGATCGCGAGGACGTGTGGCAACTGCCACACAAACATGATCAGGAAGAGAGACCACCCGCCGAGTTCACTGATGGACCCGCGGCTCGCGGCCCAGCCGATCATCGGTGGCAACGCGCCGGGGACGGCGCCCACCACCGCCGCGAAGGACGTGCGACGCTTCAGCGGCGTGTAGCAGAACACATAACTGACCAGCGTCGCGACGGCGACCGCCGCGGCAAGCCCACTGATCACCCACCACAGGATGGCCAGGCCGGCGGTCGACAACACCGCGCCGACCAGGCGTCCCTCGAGGACCGACATCCGCTCGGCGGCCACCGGCCGCGTGCGCGTGCGTTCCATCAACGCGTCGGTGTCCCGTTCCGCGACCTGGTTGAGTGCGGCCGCGCCGCCGGCCACGAGAGCCGTGCCCAGACAGGTCAGGGCGAGATCCGCCAGGTCCACAGGGCCCCGCGAGCCCATGTAGAACCCGCCGGCCGTGGTGGCCACCACCAGGGTGTTGACCCGGACTTTGGCGAGGGTAATCCAGTCGGCGACCCGCGAAGGGGAATGGGCGCGTGTCGTCAAGCGATTCATTATGGCTGACTTGACCGGCTTCCGGCCCGGGTGCTACTTTCAGAGTTCCTGATCGGGCACGGCGGTATCGTCTAGGGGTTAGGACACATGGTTCTCAACCATGGAACCGGGGTTCGAATCCCCGTACCGCTACCAACATTCGCCCGAGCTACTCCGTCCAGACCAACGCCCGATCGCCTGACGGCGATTTGAGATCCAGCACGAGCGCGGGGCCGATCCGCTGCAGGTCTTTGACGTCCAGGTTCAGCCGCCGCATGTCGAAACTCTCGGCGCCGACGCCAAGGTCCACCTTGCGTTCGCCCATCGCCAGCACCCACAACGGAATTCGGAAGTTCACAATGCGTTCGTCGGTGGGGTCCCACGCCATGACGACAAGGGTCGTCGCCGGGGACGCCGCCGTCGGGATGTCGGCGATCGGGCGCAGCTGCGTGACCCGCTCGTTGGGGTCGATGTCGATGAGGGGACGCTGGTCTTTCAGCTTCGCACGCGCGTCGTCAAACTGTCGCAGCGCATCCGGCGCCGATACCGTCGAGGTGTTCACGTGCTGGGAGACGAAGTACACCCCGGCGCCGGCAATCGCGCACATGCCCAGCATGCCAAGCCCAACCACGACCAGAGTGATCTTCAGCCACGTGGGAACGGCCATCGTGCCTTCAGTCTAACGCCGTTTCTCGAAGGCAAACGGGCGGCGTTGGAGGG
This sequence comes from uncultured Solibacteraceae bacterium, assembly GCA_964559545.1. Classification (GTDB taxonomy): domain Bacteria; phylum Acidobacteriota; class Vicinamibacteria; order Vicinamibacterales; family SCN-69-37; genus SYFT01. The sequence goes on from CAZLJG010000347.1 coordinate 1,961, forward strand.
CTTGCGCGGCTTCCTCACACCACGGATCCCGATGGGTGGTGCATAACGTCCGCGCACGGGTGTACTCCTCGACCGCCTGCGGACGCTGACCCCGAAGGTCCGCCACCTTCCCCAGTTCAAGGTGCACTCGTCCCCGCACCCATCCCACCGGGTTCTGCGTCAGCGCCAGGCGCAAGTCCGACTCGGCATCTGCGATGCGGTTCATCGACACACGCGCGAGGCCCCGCTTGTAGATCCAGAGTGCGCGTTCCCCGGGTCCCTTGGGACGTGCGTCGCGATCGAGCCGCGCCAGGCCGCTGGTAAGCAATGCTTCCGCGCGAGGGCCGTCTCCAGACCGCCACGCGGCTGACGCGGCTTCGAGCTGCAGCAAACGATTCTCCGGGAAGTCCTGCATCAGCGCCGTGAAGATGCGGAACGCCTCGGCGTGTTGTCCTTCACGGCTGCGGACGAGCGCCAGCGCAAACTTCGCATCCGTGGCCGTCAGCGGAGCCGACGTGGACTGCTCGATCAGGGCGATGCCGCGCTCCTTGCCGCCGCCAAATCCGGCGATGTAGGCCAGCCATCGTTTCGGGAGGGACAGCGCGGCAATCGCGTAGCGATAGGTGCCGACGATCAAACCCGCTTCGTGGCGTGTGGGCGCCCGGTCCAGTACCCACTCATGCGCGTCGTACGCACGCCGCGCGGAACTGAAGGCCGAAGTGACTTTGCCCTCAACCGTCGCCATCCACGAGGCACGCAGGCCGTGCGCCACGCCCAGGTCGTACCGTGCGTCGATGTCCCTGGGTGCACGTCGCACATGCGCCTCCGCCAATGCGATTGCCCGGTCCACGTGCGTGGTGAACAACGTGGCCCGAGCACTCGGTGCAGGGGGCATCTGGATGTTCGATTGACTCACACTGCCGAGATAGTGGTCGAGCGTGAGAGCGCCCCGATCAAACAGCAGGTGCATCCAGACGATCGTGGCCAGCGCACGATGTGCAGCCGACTCGTCCGGATGTGCCGCGACGAGCCGTTGCGCGAGGGTCATCGCCTGGTCGTAGTTGAGGTTGTACGCAGCGGTGAACGCGGCGTCAGCGCCGGCGCGCACTTCCGCCCGGACCTGTGCCGGTCCCTGCGCGCGCATCAAGACAGACCCTGCGATCGCGGCGGAGAGGACAAGGACCGCGAACCCGGCGCGGCGAAGTGTCATGCCTGCAGTGTAATGCGCTGGCCCAGACCCGCCGCTTCCGCGCGCTCCACCGCGAGGCGGGCGGCCACCACATCCTCAACCGCCAGCCCGAGCGACTTGAAGATCGTAATGTCATCCGCATGCAGCCGCGCGTGGCATCGCCCCAGCAACACCTCGCCAAGTTCTCCGAGGATGTGTCGCTCAGAAATGGTGCCGTCCGCGATCGGTAACACGATGTCGCCGGCTTCAACCACGGCCGCCGCGCGTGAATCCACGACCAGTCGGGCCGCCGCCACCAGTTCGCCTGGCATCTCGCGCTGCGTGGGGCGGCACGCGCCAACCGCGCAGA
>CAZLJG010000348.1:0-3475 GCA_964559545.1 uncultured Solibacteraceae bacterium
GCACTTTTTTGTCAGTCATCTGCTCGTGCAGTTGTCGGCGTGGCTCACGCTTGCGCCTGCAGCGGCAGCGACGCACCTGGCCTCGGGCACATCAGCGTTTGCGCAGTTGCAGAACCTCGTCGCGGGCTTGCCGTGGATCGTTCAGTTCCTGCTGATCATCCTTGTCGCGGACCTTGGGGAAAACACGATGCACCGTGCGTTCCACAGGGTGCCGTGGTTGTGGCGCTTCCACGCCGTGCACCATTCGTCCGAGGCAATTGACTGGCTGGCCGGATCACGACTCCATCTGGTGGACGTCGTGATCACTCGCGGATTCACGTTTGTGCCGATTGCGCTGCTGGGTTTTGCCGACGCGCCGGTCTACGGCTATCTCGTGTTTGTCTCGTTCCATGCCGTCTTCATTCACGCCAACGTGCGGTTTTCGTTCGGCGGACTCGAGCGCTGGATCGTGACGCCGCGTTTTCATCACTGGCATCACAGCGCGCAGGCGGAAGCTATAGACAAGAACTTCGCCGTGCATCTGCCGTGGCTGGACCGGCTGTTCGGCACCTATCACTTCCCTGCCAATCGCTGGCCCGACCAGTACGGCCTGAGCGGGGAACGGATTCCCGACAGCTACTGGCGGCACCTTGTCTGGCCGTTCCGCCGGCGGTGAACGAATTCCGCCCGTCCTGCGTCGATCACACCATGATCATCACAACCACTCCGAGTGTTGAAGGCAAGGCCATCACCCGTTACGCCGGCGTCGTTGCCGGTGAAGCGATTCTCGGCGCGAACATCTTCAAGGATTTGTTTGCCGGAATTCGTGACCTGGTGGGTGGCCGGTCGGCGACCTACGAGCGCGAACTCCAGCGCGCCCGCGAAATGGCGATGAACGAGATGGCGGACCGCGCCAAGGAACTCGGCGCCAACGCGGTCGTTGGCGTGGACCTCGACTACGAAGTGCTCGGCTCCGGCAACGGCATGTTGATGGTGTCGGCGAGTGGCACGGCAGTGGTGGTGGAGTAACGGTCAGGCCATCACGGCGAGGACGCCGGCAAACGGCTGCGCGAGTTCGGCTTTTCCACTCACGGACATGGCTGCGAGCACTTGATCGCGCGTTCGCTGCTTGAAGAACATCCGCCAGGCCGTGTCCTGATCCACGCGGAGGTGGGCCGCCGAGTGTGGGAGCGCACCGTTGAAGAGCCGCCATCCAAGCGGCTCTCGCACCAGCGTCCAGGAGCCGCCGGCCTCGCCGGTCACCTCGACGGTGATGACGGTGGCAGGATCGGCATTGACGGTCCTGTATGCAAACGGCAAGGCGCGCATTGAGAGATCGAGCACCGGGTACAGCCATCGCCGCGAGACGAGCATCGGGCCTTCAACGGCTTCGACGATCTGCTGGTGGTGATGCCAGCGCTCCGTGTACTCGCGCCCGATGTCGAACCATGCCGCCGACTCATGCTCCCCGGCCCACGCCACGCTGAACTGCGCCGGCGCTTGGAGGTCCTGGCCCTCAAACGAATCAATCAACTGGCGGCCGACCACATCAAGCAATTCGATCGACAACCGCGGACTCACGCGGCGGCTCGCGGCGACCCATTGGCCATTCAGGTCGTTGATGTAGGCGAGCAGGTCGTCCGAGGTGTGCAGTTCGCGTGAGGGCGGGGGCTGGAGATGCCCGTCCCTCCCGGCGCTCAGCCGACGAATCGCCGTGTCAGTAAGGTGCGCCACGACGTCACCCACGCTCCAGCCCGGGGCTGAGGTCGGCTTCCGCCAGTCCTCCGGCAACAGCGTTCGCAGCACCATCAACAGCTCCTGGTGCAACGGCGCGAATAATGGCCGGACGTCGACGATGCCGGCGGGTGTGATCTGGGGCACGGCGACAGCTTACGACGGGTCTGGGGAGTGGGCCAGCAAGCAATCGCCCCAGACCACTACCCGCCCCTCTTTTTCGACTAGCATGCAGGCTGTGTTTAGTGGAAGCGCGCTGTTCGGAATCTGTACATTTCCGTTGAACCCCGCCGTGCCGAAGATCTTCGGCTTCAGTGAGTTCATCGCCGGGATGGCCCTGACGCTGCTCGTCTGGACACTCGCGGATGTGCGGTACCACTTTCGGCTCGCGGTGGCGCCTTTGCCCGTCAAGCCCATTGCTTTTACACTCGTCGTTTTTGTCGGAATGTCGACGCTCGCAAGCGACCTATGGCGTGCGGAGGGCTGGCGAGTGCTGTGCGGTCCGCCGTTTACACCCGTTAGCTGGCAGGCGTTCTTGGCCGTTTTGATGTTAGGCACCTTTGGCCTTTGGGTGTGGTTCGCTATTGTGCGACCGCCACGTTTCGGTCGGCTCAACGCGAAACGCTTCGCCGAGGCGGTCTATTGGTACGTCCTCAAGGGCGCTCCTAACGAGCTGCCTGTCATCGCCGCCGAGTTGGCCCGTTCGGCGCGTCTACTTGTCCGTCACGCGCCTGATACCCGCACGTTCGGTTCGGCAGCCATAACGACGCTGACATCAACAGAAGAGGCGGCGGACGACATCCTTCTTCTCATCGCTGACCGCAGATTCTGCAAAACCGTGGTTGCTTCGTCCCCTGTGACGGCCCTGGCGTTGTTCGAGGAGATTGCTGACTCCAAGCGGTATCACATCAACATTCGGACGTTCGGTCAGAACCTTATGACGGAGGCCTACCTGAATAGGGACTCCTTTCTGTATCGGGAGGAAAGCGGGTCTAGGTCAGGACTGCTTGGATATCATCAGCGATTGACTCAAACAATCTTCGGGCAGTTCGCAATGACTGAGGCAATCGGCAGTCTGCTCGACCCTGACCACGCAGACGTACGTTCCTGGACAACCACTGAGTGGAGGGCATACAGCCGGATCGTTCTTCTCACATTCGACAGTTATCTTGCCGAGGGAGGCGGCGGACACTCGTACGCCCTGTTTGGAGCGAAGGAGCGAATGAAGGCGGCATACTCCGATCTCTATTCAGTCAGTGGATCCGCCGCGAAGAGCTCGGACAGCGACGTCATCGCACGCCTTGGTGCTGCGGTCGATTTCGCTGAAGGCCTCATGGAGCGCCTGGACAGGTACCCAGTCCCCCAAGACGCCTATGGCGAAGAGGAAAACACTGCCACCAAGAGTTGGCATGACCACACAGCCGAGCTTATCGCGGACATGGTCTCAACGGCGGGGCGCGTGAAGGCACCAGCGGATCTTTGTTGGTCGGTTCAGCACAATCAAATCTGGTATTCATTTTTTGATCGCGACAGCGGGCGTGGGAGTGCCTCCCGCCTGATTCAGCACAAGATTCGAAGACGTCTCTACGATCACATTGCCTATATGGACAAGTTCCCCAATTTTCAGGGGGCTGCTGTCCTGGCTTTCTGTTTGAACGTCATGGGGCTTCTCGAATCCCCCAAGGCACCCGCTAGCAGCCGGGCTCTTCATCGCGCGGTGTTGCACTGGACGAAGACTCGATACGCGGCGCTCCACGCGTTC
>CAZLJG010000349.1:0-3462 GCA_964559545.1 uncultured Solibacteraceae bacterium
CATGCAGTGTCCATCGCCGCCGACATCACTGATCGCACGGGCCGAAGTGTTCGGCGCGCCAACGTGTACATGACGTTGCAGCGGCTCGAAGAAAAAGGGCTGCTGACCACCGTCCTCGGCGACCCGCGCCCTGAACGGGGCGGAAAACCCCGACGACTGGTGACACCAACGCGGGAGGGCGTGGCCGCCGTGCGCGCGACGATGGCCGGGATCACGGCCATGACCCGCGGAGTCAGGATATGACTGCGCCCCGATGGGCCGCTGCCCTCCTGCGCCGGCTCGCAGCGCATGATGAAGCGGACGTCCTCCTCGGCGACTTGGAAGAGGCACACCGCGCGCGTGTCGCAAAACGCGGGCCTGCGATGGCCGCGCTCCTCACATCGCTGGAAGCGGCTGACCTCGCATTCATGCTCGTGCGGCGCCGGTTCCGACTGCCGCCACTGTCGATGTCGTGGCTCGACATGAAACTCGCCGTGCGGATGCTCGTGCGGTATCCGGTGCTGACCGTGATCGGCACTGTGTCGCTCGCAGCGGCGATCGCTCTTGGCGCGTCGGCCTTCGCGTTCATCTCGCTGTTCCTCTGGCCACGGATGCCGCTGCCGGATGGCGATCAGATCGTGCTCGTCTCGCACCGCGACGTCGCTGCCAACCAGAGCGAATCGCGCGTCACCACCGACTACCTTCGCTGGCGCAACGGCACAAGCACGCTGACGGATGTTGCCGCTGGCCGCGGCGTCAGCCGGAATCTGGTCATGGCTGACGGGATCGCCGAACCCGTCAGTGTCGCGGAAGTGACCGCGTCGATGTTCCCGATGGCGCGGGTCCGACCGATCATGGGCAGGGTCCTGACGGATGACGATGCGACGGCAGCGGCCCCGCCGGTGATGCTGCTCGGAGAACGGATCTGGCGCGAACGTTTCGCCGCCGACCCCACCATCGTCGGCAAGACACTGCTCGTGAGCGAGACGCCCACAACGGTCGTGGGCGTGATGCCGGCAGCATTCAGATTTCCATCGGTCTACGAAGTCTGGCAGCCGCTGAAGATCGACGAAGCGGCTGCAACACCGCGCGCGGGTATCCAAATCCAGATGTGGGCGCGGCTCAAGCCGGACGTGACGCGCGACCAGGCCGATATGGAACTCGCCGTGCTTAGCTCGCAAGCTGCCGCAGACCGGCCGGCTACCCATGAGCACCTTCGGGCCACCGTCGCCTCCCCGGTCGAGTCGGAGGTCAACAATCCTGAGGAACGAGCCTTGCTCGCGTCCGCCAACATCTTCGTCGCCCTGCTCGTGTTGCTCGTGAGCGGCAACGTCGCACTGCTGATGTTCGCGCGCGCCGCGACCCGTGAATCCGAGATCATCGTCCGCACCGCGCTGGGCGCGAGCCGGGCACGGCTTGTCGTCCAGTTTCTTGCGGAAGCGCTCGTGTTGAGCACGGTCGCAGCGTTCATTGGTCTCGCGCTGGCGAAGCAGGTGATGGTGTGGGGCGTCAACACCTTCACCGTGGTCGCCAACGGTGGGGAGTTGCTCCCGTTCTGGATCACGCCGACGCTGCCGCCACTCTCGATCGCGTACGGTGTCGGGCTGGCGCTGCTTGCCGCCGCCGTGACCGGTATCCTCCCTGCGATCAAAATGACGCGCGCGATCTCCTCGCGGTTACGCGAAACGACCGCGGGTGGTGGCGGGCTCTCGTTCGGCGGTATCTGGACCGTGGTCATCGTCCTTCAGATCGCGGTGACGATGGCGTTTCCGGCATTGATATTTCATCTCAACGCCGGCGCCCATCGCACCGAGACGCAGCAGATTGGTGTGCCGCCGGAACGGTACCTGTCGGCGCGGCTGGAGCGCGAAAGCAGCATGACGCAGGCGCGGTTTGAGGCGACGGTACGCCGCGTGCGCGAGGAACTGGCCGAGACACCTGGCGTCTCGGCGGTGGCGGTGGCCGACAGGCTGCCCTTCATGTGGAACGGGCACTATCTCGCCGAGGTCGACGAAGGAGGCGCCGCGGCTCCCGCGGAACGGGACTTCGGCAACGCCTACCGCATCACCACGGCGTCAGTCGACGCCGACTATTTCGCAGCCTTCGAGGCTCCGGCGCTTGCGGGCCGGCTCTTTGTTGCGAGTGATTACGCAGGTCCGCCACGCACCGTGATCGTGAATCAATCGTTCGTCGAGAAGGTCCTGGGCGGTCGTAGCGCGATCGGACGACGGCTTCGTTACACGTGGGCCTCAGGTGGTGGTCAGGCCGTACCGGCGGCCAATGCGATGCCGTCAGGTACCGAGCCGCCGTGGGTGGAGATCGTGGGCGTCGTGCGCGACCTTGGCATGGCCGTGGAGCCGAATCCCAACACCGCCGGCGCCTACTTCCCCCTCAACCTTGGCGCCGTCAGCGGGGTCATGGTGGCCGCGCGCGTGTCCGGCGACATGGCCGACGCGACCAATGCGCTCCGGTTGGTCGCGAGAAACGCCGACCCGACACTGAGAGTCTCCGATGTGCAGCCGCTGAGCCGGATTCCGGAGAATGGTCTCAAGGCCGTTCGCTATGTCGTGCGCGTGCTAGGAATCGCCGGAGGCGTGGGACTCATGCTCGCGCTGTCGGGCATTTACGCGGTGATGTCATTCGCGGTGTCGCGGCGCACGCGCGAAATCGGCATCCGTGTCGCACTCGGCTCAGGCCGCGCACAGGTGGTGCTCACGATTCTCCGCAAGCCCCTCATGCAGGTCGCGATCGGCAGCGTACTCGGTCCGCTCCTGTTCAGCCTGCTCCCAGTGTCGACTGCCCTGACGCCGGCGTACGTCGCGGGAATGGCAGGCTACACGCTGCTCATGTTCGGCGTGTGCATGCTGGCGTGCCTGGTGCCCATCCGCCGACTGCTGCGCGTCGATCCGATCACCGCGCTGCGCGCCGACTAGGCGGGCTCAGCGCGCACTACCCCATCTTCTGCATCGCCGCGAGGAACTCCGCGTTCGACTTGGTCTTGTTGAGTTTGTCGATGAGCAGTTCCATCGCTTCGACCGGCGACAGCGGGTTGAGCACCTTGCGCAAGACCCAGATGCGGTTGAGGTCTTCCTTGGTGTGCAGCAGCTCTTCCTTGCGGGTGCCGCTCTTGATGATGTCGATCGCGGGGAACACACGCTTGTCCACCAGCTTGCGGTCGAGGTGGATTTCCATGTTGCCCGTGCCCTTGAACTCTTCAAAGATCACGTCGTCCATGCGCGAGCCGGTGTCGACCAGAGCCGTCGCCATGATGGTGATGGACCCACCCTCTTCGATGTTGCGGGCCGCACCGAAGAAACGCTTCGGCTTCTGCAGCGCGTTGGAGTCGAGACCACCTGAGAGCACCTTGCCCGAGGGCGGCGCGACGGTGTTGTAGGCGCGCGCGAGACGTGTGATCGAGTCGAGCAGAATGACCACGTCCTTCTTGTGCTCGACGAGACGCTTCGCTTTTTCGATGACCATCTC
>CAZLJG010000350.1:0-3448 GCA_964559545.1 uncultured Solibacteraceae bacterium
TGCTCAGCTGGCCGCTCATCGCCTTCGGTTGGGTGATCAACATCGTCCAGCGAGGCATTGCCTCCTGGCAGCGGATGCTCGAGGTGATGGACACCGTGCCGTCGATCACCGACGCTGAGGCGGACCCGCACGCGCTGGCCGACGGCGTGGTCGGGCGCCTGGAGGTGCGGGGCCTTTCGTTCACCTACCCGGGCTCAACCCAGCAGGTGCTCACCGACATCTCGTTCTCTGCCAACCGCGGCCAGACCGTCGCCATCGTCGGCGCCACCGGCTCCGGGAAGTCCACGCTGCTGCAACTTGTGCCGCGCCTGCACGACCCGCCCCCAGGCACCGTGTTCCTCGATGGCGTGGACGTGCGCCATGTGCCGCTCGACCGACTGCGGCGTGCGATGGGTGTGGTGCCGCAGGAGCCGTTCCTGTTTTCCGACACGGTCGCTCACAATATCGCGTTTGGTCGCGACGGTGATCCGCCCACGGACGCCGTGGCTGCCGCCGCATCAACGGCCGGGTTGGACGCCGATGTCTCGGGGTTCGGCCACGGCTTCGACACGCTCGTGGGCGAGCGTGGCATCACGCTCTCGGGCGGACAAAAGCAGCGCGCCGCCATCGCGCGCGCGTTGTTGGTGGACCCGAAGGTGCTGATCCTCGACGACGCGTTGTCGGCGGTGGACACAACCACCGAAGAGGAAATTCTTCGTCGATTGCGCGAGGTCAGAGACACCCGGACGTGTCTTATCGTCGCCCATCGCATCTCGACCGTGCGTGATGCCGACCTGATTCTCGTCCTCGAAGGGGGCCGGGTGATCGAACGGGGCACCCATGCGTCGCTCGTGGCGATTGGCGGCGTGTATGCCGCCATGGATCGCCGTCAGCGTCTGGAGCAGGAGTTGGCGGCGTCATGAGCACGCACGACGACGCGATTGCCAAGGGGTATGACTCGACGCTCATGCGTCGTCTGCTGCAGTACCTGCGGCCGTACTGGCTGTGGGTCATCGTCGCCTTCATCGCCATCGTGGGTGGGTCATTGGCGGATTTGGCGCAGCCGTGGCTCACGGCCAGAGCGATCGATGACCACATCGCGGTGAACGACCTTGAGGGACTCTGGCGCTTGGGCCGGTGGTTCCTGCTGATCCTGGTCACGTCGTTTGTGTTCGAGTACATCCAGACGTCCGTGATGCAGATGGTCGGGCAGAAAATTCTGCACACCGTGCGGCGGGATGTCTTCACGCATCTGCAGCGCCTGGATGTGAAGTTCTACGACCGGAACCCGGTCGGCCGGCTGATGACGCGCGTGACGACGGACGTGGACGCGCTCAACGACATGTTTTCGTCGGGTGTGGTCACGGTCTTCGGTGATCTGATCATGTTGTTCGGGATCATGGCCATCATGATCGCGATGGACTGGCGCCTCGCGCTGGTCGCGTTTTCAGTGCTGCCGTTCATCGCGTGGGCGACGGCCTGGTTCCGTCGCAACGTGCGTGAGAACTACCGGCAGGTCCGCGGACTCGTCGCGAAGCTGAATGCGTTTCTCCAGGAACATCTGACCGGTATGGGCACCGTGCAGCTTTTCAGCCAGCAGGCCAGAAGTTACCGGCAGTTCGAGGCCATCAATCGCGAACATCGCGATGTGAACATCCAGTCGATCTTCTACTACGCGTTGTTTTATCCGATCATCGAAGTGCTGGCGGCGCTCTCGGGCGCACTCATCATCCTCGCCGGTGGGTGGTGGGCGCTTGAGGACCAGGTGAGCATCGGCGTGCTCGTGGCGTTCCTCCAGTATTCGCGGCGCTTCTTCCAGCCCATCAGCGACCTGTCGGAGAAATTCAACATTCTGCAGGCGGCCATGGCCGCCTCCGAGCGGATCTTCGGGCTGCTTGATACACCGGTCGAAATGCCGACCCCGGCCCCGTCGTCAGAGCGGCGGTTCCAGGGGCCTGGGCGCATTGAGTTTGATCATGTCTGGTTCGCCTACAAGGACAACGAGTTCGTGTTGCGCGACGTGTCGTTTGTGGCGGAGCCGGGGCAGCGCATCGGCATTGTGGGCGCGACGGGGTCCGGCAAGACGACGATCATCAGTCTCTTGCTCCGCTATTACGACGTGACCCAGGGGCGGATTCTTGTTGATGGGATCGATGTTCGCGAGTGGCCGTTGGAACAACTGCGCACGCGGTTTGGGCTTGTCCTACAGGACGTGCATCTGTTCTCGGGCACGATCTCGAGCAACATCCGGCTGGGGCGCGAAGACATCTCTGACGAGGCGGTGCGGGCGGCTGCGAAGGCGGTGCACGCAGACCGGTTCATCGATCGGCTGCCACAGACGTACGACACGCCCGTGGCCGAACGTGGCGCGACGCTCTCGGTGGGGCAGAAGCAGTTGCTGTCGTTTGCGCGCGCGCTGGCGTTTGACCCGGCCGTGCTCGTGCTCGATGAGGCGACGTCAAGTATCGATACAGAAACCGAGGGGTTGATTCAGGACGCGTTGCACACGCTGATGGCCGGACGCACGGTGTTTGCGATTGCGCACCGGCTCTCGACGATTCAGGACATGGACCGCATCCTGGTGGTGCACAAGGGACAAATCCGGGAGAGCGGCACACACCAGGAACTGCTCGCCCTGGGTGGCATCTACTTCAAGTTGTGGGAAGTGCGACCGCTCAGCGCACCGACGACTTCGGATCCCAGCCCAGCCGCAGCACCGTAACGGCGGCGCGCCGGCGTCCGAACTCCAGCGCTTCGAAACAACTCCACATGTAGATATCGAGTTCCCGGCCCTGCACCTCCGGGCCGGTGTCGAGGACCGTGTAGATGCCCTCGTAGTCGGCAGGGACACCTTCGATTTTGACGACCGAGCCCAGCGGCAGGAGTTTGGGGTCCGCTGCCGCCATGCCGGCCCGCACCTTCACGCCGGCAGCGGTCGTTTCGCCCTTGCAGTAGGCCGTGACCTCAAATCGCACCGTGCGGCCAGGCGTCGGCGCCTCGTCGCTGGCCGATTCGATGCTCGTATCTTTCGAGTCCAACATGTCCCGCTCGTAATAGATCGCGATGAACCCCACGGCGGCGACCGCCATGACGAGCAGCTTCATCCGCAGGGAACGGGACAGGGTCCAGGGCATCAGGGAACCCTGACTCTACTACATCAGAAATGGTCGAAGCCGTTTGGCATGGGGGTGGCGACGCCGTCTTCGGTGAGCACGACGTCCGTGCTTTTGGTGCAGACGCCGATGTCGGTGGCGGGGGCTTCACCGGCCTGGCGCACGGCGGCGAGGAAGCGACGCACGCGGCGTTTGGGGACGGCAAACAGGAGTTCGTAGTCTTCGCCGCCGGACAGCGCCTGCTCGCGGGTGGCCGCGGCATGGACGGGGATCGTCTTCGCGTCGATGTCCGCGCCACAGCCGCTGTCCTCACAAATTTGTCGCACGGCATCAGCGAGGCCGTCCGAGAGATCCAT
>CAZLJG010000351.1:0-3410 GCA_964559545.1 uncultured Solibacteraceae bacterium
GCTGCGTCCGGGACCACCACCGCGGCCTGCGGGCGTCGGCGGTTCCTGCTTGAGCGCCGTCCACATGTCGTTGGTCGGGCGGAAGCGCAGCGCGCCCACCGGCACGCGCATCACGTTGTCACGACGCGCCACTTCGATCCGCATCGACGCGGTCATGCCGGGCTTCAGCCGCAGGTCGTTGTTCCGCACTTCGGCGACTGTCGTGTAGGTGACGACGTTCTGCTGCACGGTCGGGTTGATGCCGACCATCTGAATCGTGCCTTCGAAGTTGACGTTCGGGTACGCGTCCACCGTGAACACGACCTTCATGCCCTGGCGCACCTTGCCGATTTCGGCTTCGTCCACGCCACCTTCAAGGCGCAGCGTCGTGAGCTCGGTCGCGATGTCGAAGAACTTGGTCGCCTGCTGCGAGCCGACGATCGTCTGGCCCTTGTCCACGACGCGGTTGACGACGACGCCGTCGATGGGGGAGATGATGGTGGCTTCCGTCACGTTCAGGCGGGCCTGGTCGAGGTTGACGTCGGCCTGCACCTTGGACTTTTCAGCAGACGCAATCTGGGCGATCCGGCTCTTGACGGCCAGTTCGGCCGCTTCCAGCGCCTGCTGCGTGACCAGCTTGGCCTCAAACATCTTCTTGGTGCGGTCCAGGCTGCGCTGCGCGTCTTCCAGCTGGACGCGCTGGTTCGCGAGGTCCACTTCCTGGCGCGCGATGTTCGCTTCCTGGATTCTGACCTGCGTCTCGAGCAGGTCGGTGTTGACCTTGGCCAGCACCTGGCCCTGGCGCACGATGTCGTTGAAGTCGACGTACAGCTCTTCGACCACACCGGAGACCTTGGAGCCGACATTGAAGGTGCGTTCCGCTTTCAACGTGCCGGTGGCGCTGACCACTTCGACGACGTCGCCCTGCGAGATGGCGGCCTTCATGAACTGCGGGACCTCCGGGGCTTTTTGGCTGTCCCAGTAGTAGTAACCGCCGCCCGCGAGAACCAGAACAACAACGAGATAAATCAGTTTCTTCATGTCAACTAAGCCCGTTCCGGAGTTACCTGCGCCGCCCCTCGGCGCAAGCCAGCCCAACCTTCTTCAAACAACGTGTAGACCGTCGGCACCAGCACCAGGGTCACCAGCGTGGATGCCGTGAGGCCCCCGATGACGACCCGTGCCAGCGGCGCCTGAATTTCAGCGCCTTCACCAATCCCGAGCGCCATCGGCATCAGGCCGAGAATGGTGGTCAGGGTGGTCATCAGAATCGGCCGAAGCCGGGTGCGTCCCGCCTCTTCGACTGCCTCCCGCAACGGCTTGCCGTCGCGTCTGCGGAGGATGTTCGTGTAATCGACCAGCAGGATGGCATTGCTCACGACAATGCCGGCCAGCATGATTACCCCGATATACGCCTGAAGACTGAAGGATGTTGACGTCAGCTTCAACGCCGCCACCACGCCGATAATCGCGACCGGCACGGCGAACATGACAATGAAGGGATCCCGCAGGGACTCATACTGCGAGGCCATGACGGCGTAGACCAGCAGAACCGCCAGGAGCAGCAGGATCTGGAGTTGGTTGAACGCCTGCGCCTGGGCCTCAACCTCGGCTCCGAAGCCGACGGTGAAGTCCTGGGGGATATCCAGTTCCTGGAAACGTGCCTGGACGGCCCGGACTGCGTTCCCCAGCGGCACGCCCGCTTCAAGCTCCGCGTTCACGCGGGCAATCCGCTCCTGGTTCTTGCGGTCGATCTGGGTTGGACCACGCGCGCTGTCAATCGTCAGCAGGTTCTTCGCGGGCAGGACCTGGCCGCTCGGGGTACTGATGAGCACGTCGCTCACCGACTCGGTGCGCTCACGGTCTTCCTCGCGGAGGCGCACGATGATCGGGAATTCCTTGCCGCGCTCACGGAAGACTGCCGCCTGCGTGCCGGCCATGTTGGTCCGGATGGCGTTTGCGACGTTGGTCACCGAGAGGCCGAGGAGAGCCGCCTTCGGCCGGTCCACGCGGATGGAGAGTTCGGGACGGCCTTCCTGCCGGCCGATCTGCGGGTTCGCGACGCCCTCGGTCTGCTGCAGGAGTGCCAACACATCCTGCTGCACGCGGTTCGAGTCTTCGAGCGAGAAGCCGCGCACTTCGACCGACAGCCGGCTGTCGGAATTCAGGTTGCCCAACACGCGGTTGAGCGACTGGTTGCCGCCGGACGCGCGGGTCGTCACCGTCACGCCGGGCAGGCCGACCATGACACGGCGCAGGTCGGTGGCAATCTGTTCACTGCTGCGCGTGCGCTGATCTTTCGGGACCAGTTTCAGCGTGAGGGACGCTGAACCGCCGCCACCACCCATGAACCCGCCGCCGCCGGCCGACGAGATGACGTCCACCACTTCGGGGACGTGTTCGGCCACCATCTGCTCAAGCTGCAGCACAATCGCTTCGCTGCGTTCGATACGGCTGCCCACGGCCAGGCGGGCATTCACTGAGACTTCACCTTCGTCGGTCGCCGGCATCAGTTCCGCCGGGATTGTCGGCAGGATCAGGATGGCCGCGACTGTCAGGGCGGTCGCGCCCATGAGAATGCTGGGCCGGTGATGCAGCGCGCGATGGAGCACCGCGCGATAGAAGTTGTCGAGGCCGTCCAACGCGCGTTCGCTGGCGGTGAACAACGTGCCCGACAGGCCCGTGCGCTCACTGACCGGCTTCGGCAATACCAGCAGGCGCGAGCACAACACCGGCACGATCGTCACGGCGACAAACAGCGACATCGACAACGAGAAGATGACGACAATCGCCAACTGGGTGAAGAGGATGCTCGACACGCCCGTCAGGAAGAGGAGGGGGACAAACACGGCGACGTGTGTGAGGGTGGACGCGAGAATTGCCGACCAGACTTCCTCCGAGCCGTCGATGGCGGCCTGCATCCGCGGCTTGCCCATTTCCATGTGCCGGAAGGTGTTCTCCAGCACGACGATCGAGGCGTCAACAATCATGCCGACACCCAGTGCCAGACCACCAAAGGTCATCGTGTTCAGTGTGAAGCCCGCGAAGTAGAGCAGCGCAAACGTGCCGATGATCGAGATGGGGATCGAGGTGCAGATGATGAACGTCGAACGCAGGTTCCGCAGGAACGCGAAGATGACGATGATGACGAGGATGGCGCCAAGCATGGCGGCTTCGGCCACGGCCGAAATCGACTGCTGGATGAACTTCGACTGATCCTCAAGCACGCTGAGACGGAGGCCCTGCACGTCACGGTTGATGCGCTCGATCTCCGCCTTGACGTCCTCGGCGATGGCGACTGTGTTCTTGCCGGACTGCTTCGTCACGCGCATGCGGATGCCGGGGTTGCCGTTGATGCGGGTGAACGACCGGAAATCCTCCGTCGTGTCGCGCACTTCCGCCACGTCGCGCAGATACACCGGCACGCCGTT
>CAZLJG010000352.1:0-3404 GCA_964559545.1 uncultured Solibacteraceae bacterium
CGCGAGAAGTTGTCGGGTGGATCTACGCCGTCGGCGTCAAACGCGAGTGTGCCCGAGACCGTGAGGCCTTCCTGCACCACGAGCGAGAGGCCCCCCACGGTCTGGCCATCAACGGTGACATCCACAGCCGCCCACAAGGGCACGCCACCTTCACGGTTGGCGCGCGCGTTGAGCGTGTACTGCCCCGGCGTGACGCCACCGTAGGAGAACGTGCCGTCAGCGTTCACACGGCGACCCGCACCACCCACGACCGTGGTCGTGAACACCATGGTGTTGGCCGCACCGGCCACGCCTGTCGACAGTGAAGACCCGCCGCGCGGTGTCAGTGAGAGCTGCACCGACTGTGGAGGGACGCCGCCCGGCGTGACCACAGTGCCTTCGAGCGCGGCGGTGCGCACGAGCGTGACCGCAAAGTCCACACCGGCGCGTACTTCGCCGCTGCGGATCGTGACCGGACTCGCGTCGTTGGACGACAACACCCCTGGGAAATACACCTGACTGAATCCGAGCGTGGTGGGAGGCGGGGCCTCTCCGAGCGACGATCCGGGCTGCTGCACGGCCTGACGGGCGGCCTGCATCTCGGCATCCGTCATGCGACGAATGTCGCCGGTGCCGATCGAGCGCGGCGTCGCCGAGATCACGTAGTCGCCGGCGGGGAGTCCGAACAGCCGGTACTCGCCGCGGTCATCCGCGACTTCACCAAGAATCGTCGAGACCATCGGGATCGACACGAGCGTGCGCTCGCCGTTCACCATCCGCACCTGCTGCACCGTCACGCGGGCGCCCTGCGCGGGCTGGCCAAACTCGTCCACGATGCGGCCGGTGATGACGGAGCCGCGCGCCATGCGCCACTGCAGGTCATGCGTGCGCTGTGCCACGTCCACGGTGACGGGCGTGCCCGGCCGGTCGTACCGCTTCGCGCCATACGGTGAGCGGACGAAGCCGGGTTTGTTCGCCTCAAGTGTGTACCGCCCGTAGGGCAGATTGCGGAAGGAGAACCGTCCCTGCGCGTCGGTATACGCCGTGCGAGGCGCACCGCCGGCGGCAAACGCGCGCACTTCGGCGCGTCGCACCGGTTGCGGGTCGTCGCCGTCCGTCATGATCGTGCCGGCAATTTCCGCAGGGCCGGTCTGCGCGACGATCGTGTCGCGTGTGGGCATCTGCATGGACTGTGACTGCATCTGGGCGAGGGCAGACGCGCTCACGAGCGCCGTGAGGCCCAGAGTCAGTAGCGAGCGGTTCATCAGCGGCCTCCTTTCACGGTGGTGAGATTCTGCGTGCGCGTTTCTCCGTCACCAATGCGCACCTGCGTCGCTGCGCGCGCGAGGTCGTTGAGCACATCCGGCGCCTGCCACGAGGCCATCGCCGAATCCTCCACCGCGATGACGTAGTAGTCACCGGTGGGCAGGCCGCTGATGGTGAACTGGCCGTCCTGGGCCGCGCGCACCTGACGCAGACGCCGAGGCTGTGACCCGGTGTCGGTCCACATGGTGGGATCGGTGGGGAACACGATCACGGACGCCTTTGCATCGGCGTTGCCGCCGGACTCGCGCACGGTGCCGTTGAGTTCCGTCGCGCGATCCGAGAAGGTGAGCACCACGCCAGTCGCACTTTCGGAATCCAGTTCGAGCGCCATGCTGGTGATGTCACGGCCCGTGTGCAGTGCGTCGCGCAGCGTCCAGCCCTGCGGCGCGCCTGACACCCGCAGGATGTATTTGCCGGCCGGCACGCCCATCGTGGTGAACGTGCCATTGGCGTCCACACGACCACGCACCATCGCCGTGAGGCCCGCCGTGCGGCCGTCGGCTGGTTCGAGCGACATCGACATGTTGGCGCGTTGTTCCGGCGTGGGCTGCGCCGCCGACCCACTGAACACAACAGACCCGCTGACGGTGAGCCCCGTGCGCAGCGACACGCCCACGTCCGCAAGATCGCGCGCACCGACACCTACGGGCATCTCCGCCCACAACGTCGGAGCATCCGGCAGCGGAGCCGCTTGCGCGCTTCGGTCCGTCGCGACGGTGGCCCGCACCACCATCGTCGTGTTGCCCTCAGAGGACGTGAAGCTGAAATTCTCACCACCGCCGCGGGCCTGCCTGAGTGCGCGGAGGGTGTACTGCCCTGCGGGCACCATCCCAAACGTGAAGTTGCCGTCGCCATCGCTGTTGGTCGTGGCGGTTTCGATGGGGGAGATGACTTCGTCCGCGTCGGCCGGCACCAGCTGCAGTTGCACGTTGGACGCCGGGCCGTCGGGGCCAGTCACCGAGCCGCTGATCGACACCGCGCGCACCGGCACCATCGTGAAGTCGATGCCCGTGCGTTCTTCGCCGTGGTTCAGTGTGATTGGGGTCGCGCGGGCTGCCGACACGGCGCCGGTGTGAAACGTGGTCTGGTAGGTGAGGGGTAGTCCGTCTTCTGTCATGCCGGCCGGTGGTGCGGCGCCGTCCATGCTTGAGATCATTACAGGCGCGCCGGCCCCGACTGCACTCGCGGTCGCTTCCACGCGCATGGCCACCATCATGCCGCCGCCTCCACCTCCGGCGAGCGGCATCCCCTCGCGGAGACCACCCAACATCTGGTCGAGCGACTGGCGCTGGATGATTGGCACCGCCACGATGTATTCGCCGGCCTGCAGTGCGCTGATGCGGTACTGACCGCGGTCGTCGGTGGAGTCCGTCGCGCCCATCGTGAGCCGGCGGCGGCCCGCCACATAGTCACGGCGCAATACGCGCACCTGCACGCCCACCATTGGCTCGTTGTTTTCGTCGAGCACCACACCGGTGATCGCCGCAAAGCGCCACATCGGAATTTCGACGTCTCCCATGCGCTGATCGTCGGTCAGCGTCACGCCGCGGCCTGGGCCCCCCGGTCGCGTGCGTCCCGCAGCGCCGTCCACATATCCGGGGCGGGACGCGCTGATGTTGAACGATCCCTTCGGCAATGCGCGGAACGCAAACCGCCCATCGCTATCCGCCTGCACGCGAATCGGTGTGAATCCTGCGAGGGTGAGCGTCACGATGGCTCCACTCACGCCCGACCCTTCGACGCCATCCACCACCCGGCCCACGATCAGGCCGCCACCGGCTTCCATCGGTTTCGTGTTGGGGCCCTGCAGACCGGGGAAGTCCCCCAGGATCTGGGGCAGCCCCGCCGGCGGCGCCCCCTGTCCGGTCGAGCTCATGGTGATCTGCCCGTAGGGGAGGCCGGCCGCGTGGCCGGCTGCCGCCGTCAGGGCCAGCAAGACGACGATGCCGGAGAGTCGGTGTGTCATGCGTCTATCCTCGCAAAACATTGACCGGACGAAGGTAAAGAGATCGTTAAAGGTCCAGGAGTCCAGGAGTCCAGGGGTCCAGGAGTCCGACCGATTGATGTACCACGTGTCCGTCGGCGGGCATGCCCGGGTG
>CAZLJG010000353.1:0-3364 GCA_964559545.1 uncultured Solibacteraceae bacterium
CACTCCTTGCAGGAGGGGATATGGATGGCTTCGTGGATTCGGAAGTGATTGAAACGTGGTCTTCGCCGCTCGCCGACGGAGTGACTATGGAGAAGGTCCAGCGCTACGGCAGCTCGTATCGCGGCCCCGACGGAGACGGTTACATGGTCTACGAGACGCTGTTCCGGCCACCGGAGAACACGGTGGATTTCCTGCTCCACTTCGAACTCGTTGTTCGCGGCGCCCGTCCGGACTTCTGGGCGGCCTACGAGGCCTATCTTGAAATCGAGGGCGAGGGACGGAAGGTGTTGGCGAAGGGATCCAAGGAGACCAACACGGGCGTCGCTGACAATGTCGTGCGGTTCGTGCTTACGCGCGACAGGTTCAACGACTACTACAACGGCAAACGGCTCCGCTTCATCGTGCGGCACCAGAACAAGGCCGCCACAGTGACCCGCTTTCAAATGTGGGTCGACCGGACGTACTAGGTGCACGAACATCCCCGGCCACAAGCGGGTGACGCCGAACGGGGCGCCCCGTCTGGCGCGCAGCGGAGCGAGCACCAGATGGGGCTGTTCGGCGGCAGGACCCGCCCCGGCCGGACACCTGACAGGGGCTCTCTGCTACACTGTGAAGCTGCAATTTGTCAGGGAGACCGCTAGGAATATGAAGGCAGAACAGCGTCACAAGCTGAAGCAGAACGATTTCGCACTGCGCGTCGCCAAGGCGACCGAAGTGCTCGCCGCCAACCGCGATCGCATCGTCATCGGCATCGTCGCCGTGGTGGCGGTGGTGCTCATCGCGAGCGCCTATCAGTGGTGGAGCGGCCGGACGGCTGCGAAGGCCGAGTCGCTGCTGGCGATTGCCATGCAGACCTACGACGCGCCGATCGTGCCGGCACCGACGGTGCCTGGCGCCACGCAGCAGGCCGGTACGTTCCCGACCGAACAGGCCCGCAACGAGGCCGCACTCGCGGCGTTCCAGCAGGTCGTCGACCAGTTCCCGTCCACGCAAGCTGCCACGGCCGCTCGGTATCACCACGCCGCATCCCTCGCGGCCATGGGGCGATACGCCGACGCCGAGAAGGGCTTCCAGGCCACCATCGACGCGGCCGGGAACGACCTCTACACCGTCGCCGCCAAGATGGGGCAGGCTGAGACGCTCATCGCCGCGGGACAGTTCGACAAGGGCCTGCCGATCCTCGAATCCCTGGCCGCTGACCGTGACGGCATGTTGCCCGTTGATGGCGTGCTGATGGAACTGGCGCGCGGCTACCAGAAGGCCGGCAAGACGGCCGAAGCCAAGACGACCTTCAAGCGCATCGTGGACGAGTTCCCCGATTCGCTCTTCGTGCCGCAGGCGCGCACCGAACTCACCACACTTGGGTAACAGAGTATTCACAACGAGACGTGGAGGTCTCTCAGTCCTCCATGCCTCGTTGTGAATAGCTTTAGCGCTTCAATCCGAACTTGTACGTCAGTAGCTTGTAGACCAGTCGCGCCGCGACGAAGTTGGACGACCAGTGCCCGGGAATCGGGCAGAGTTCGACGACGTCGCAGGCGACGACCTGTTTCTGCTCGAAGGTGCGACGCAGCAGCGTGGTGACTTCGCGCCACGCAAGGCCGCCAGGTTCGGGCGTGCCGGTCGCGGAAATCAAACCCGGTTCCAGCCCATCGAGATCGACCGTGATGTACACGGGCCCCGTCAGAGACTCCAGCACGCGATCCATCCATTTCGGATCGTCGCGCATGTTCCAGTCATAAAAAATCGTCGTGTTCAGACCGGGCACGGCCTTGGCCTCTTCCTCCGAGATATTGCGGATGCCGACCTGGACCAGTGAGTCGACATGGTCGAGCGTGCGCATCATCGCGGAGGCGTGGCTGTTGGCTTCACCCTGGTAACCGTCGCGCAGGTCGGCATGCGCGTCGATCTGCAGCACGGTGAGTCCCTTGTGGCGCGCGGCCGCGGCGGCCACGAGCGGCGGGGTGATCGAGTGTTCGCCACCCAGTGTCACCAGAAACTTGCCATCATCCATGATCTCGCCGGCGACACGGCGGATGTGCGCGACGGCGGCGTCCATCGTGCCGTGTGAGAGGTCCATCTCCGGCATCGTGAAGATGCCGCGCGGATGCACGTCCACGCCGACTTCTTCATCCCACAATTCCACCTGTGCGGACGCGACGATGATCTCGCGAGGGCCGAAGCGTGTGCCGGGCATGTACGACACGGTCTTTTCGAACGGGCAGGGCAGAATCACTGCGGCCGAGTCGTCATACGACTTGGGCTCCGGCAGGACGCCCAGAAACGTGAGGTTGGGATACTGGTCGTAGTCGGTGGGCTGCGGCATTACTGGCTCCGTGTGGCGACAAACTGAAGAAAGGTGAATTCGGCGGTGGGTGAGAGCGTGATCCCCGTGAGGTGCGACTGCGCGACCACCACGTTGGTTTTGTACCACAGGCTGATGTAGGGCGCATCGTTCGCGATGATCTCCTGCACCTGTCTGTAGAGCACGCCGCGATCAGTTTCCGAGAGTGTGCCCGTGGCGGCGTCAATCAGGCGATCGACCTCGGGGTTCTTGTAGTAGCCGCGATTAAAGCCGGCGGGCGGCACCTGCGATGAATGAAAGACACGTCGCAACATGTCGGGATCGGTCACGCCCACCCATTGCAGCGTGTAGAGCTGGACGTTGCCGCGAATGACATCGGCAAACAGCGTGGCAAATTCATACGAGCGCAGTTCCAGGGCGATGCCGACTTCCGAGAGCTGCTGCTGAATCACCGCTGCCTGCAGACGATACGCCTCCGCGGTGGAGGTCTTGAGACTCAGCGTCAGGCGCGGTTGCGGGCCGTCGCCATCGGGGTCTGTGTAGCCGGCTTCGTCGAGCAACGCGCGCGCCTTGTCGAGGTCACGGGTAAAACGGAAGGCGTTGCCGTTATGTGCCCACGACATCGGCGGGACAATGCCGATGGCTGTCGCCGCGAGACCCTGTCGCAGGTGGTCCACAATCGCCGTGGTGTCCACGGCGTAGCCGATGGCCTGGCGCAGCCGCCGGTCCTGCAGCATGGAATCGCGGAGGTTGAAACCCATGTAGGCGTAGTCGGTGCCGAGCGCGGTGACGACCTGCACGTCCGCTGACTTCTTGAGGCCTGCAACGATGTCAGGTGACAGGTCGTTGACGACCATGTCGATCGATCCCTTGCGGAGTTCGAGGCCGCGCATGGTCTCGTCGGGGATGACACGCAACACAAGTCCGGCGTTACGGGGCGCTCCGCGGTGGTATCCCGCGAAGGGCGCCAGGGTCGTGGACTCGTCCGGAATGAACGACGCCAGCTTGTACGGCCCTGATCCGATCGGTTGTCGCGCGGCTTCCGCTCCTGTGCCTTCG
>CAZLJG010000354.1:0-3353 GCA_964559545.1 uncultured Solibacteraceae bacterium
TGACGGTGCGCCGCTCGGGGTGGCCGCCGCCTGCGGTGCGGTGGACGACGTCGCGTCGCTCTCAGAGGTGAGCGTCAGCTTGCCGGCAATCACCAGCCCCGCCATCACCCCGATACCCAGGAACGCCCCCGTCACTATCAGTCGTCGCAAGAATGCCATCGTTACCTCACTCAACGTCTATACGCCGGACATCCGTGGACCCCGCCTTGGGGATTGTGACCGTCAGCACGCCGTCCGTGAGGTCGGCGGTGATGGCATCCGCGTCCACCGACAGCGCGAAGCGGAAGGACCGCGAGAAGCGGCCCTGCGCGCGCTCGAACTGCTGGTAGCGTTCACACGGCTCCGGGTCGGGCCGTTTGCCGCTCACCGTCAGTGTGTCAGTGGCGAAGGCGATCTCGATGTCGGCGCGTTCGACGCCGGGCAGCTCGATGGTCAGGAGGAAGCGGTCGGCCACTTCGCACAGGTCCGCAGCCGGCACCCAGCCGGGGGACGTCCGCCCAAACAGGGTTTCATACCGCTCCTGCATCGTCAGCAGGTCCCGCACTGGATCCCAGGGCATGGAAACGATGCTAGCAGAACTGGTAGCATTCGTTGGTTATGGCATCAGTCCAAGCGTCTCGCCTGAAGGTCGGCATGTTGATCAAGTTTGACGGGGCCCTCGTCCGGGTCCTCGAAGTCCAGCACATCACCCCGGGAAATCTCCGGGCCCATGTGCGGGGCAAGATGCGGGACATCAAGAACGGCCGCCTCGTGGACCACAAGTTCCGGGCGGATGACATGGTGGACCGTGCGATTCTGGACGAGCGGCAGATGCAGTATCTCTACCGCGAGGGCGACATGTTCGTGTTCATGGACAACGAGAGCTACGAACAGACGCACCTGTCGCTGGAGGCGCTCGGCGAGGGCGCCCAGTATCTGCTCCCGGAAGCGGTCATCAGCGTCGAGTTGTACGAGGACGCGCCGGTTGGCATCCACCTGCCGGCGACCGTCGATTTGAAGATCACCGACACCGCGCCCGGCATCAAGGGCGCCACCGCGTCCGCTCAGGTCAAGCCCGCGACGTGCGAGACCGGGCTCGTGGTGACCGTCCCGTCCTTCGTGAATCCCGGTGATGTAATCCGGATCAACACGGAGACGGGCGAGTACATGTCGCGCGTCTGAGGCGGACACGATGGATCACACCCGTCTCGCGCGTCCCGGCTGGCTCGAAGTGGTCACCGGCAGCATGTTCAGCGGCAAGAGCGAGGAACTCATTCGCCGGCTCCGCCGTGCGCAGATTGCGAAACAACGCGTCCAGGTGTTCAAACCCGCGATCGACGACCGCTATGGCGCCGCACACGTGACGTCGCACAGCGAAATGAAGATTGCGTCCGAGAACGTGACCACCTCGCGCGAGTTGCTCGAACGCGTGTTGCCGGATACGGAAGTGGTGGGCATCGACGAAGGGCAGTTTTTCGACGTCGAGCTCCCGGCGGTCTGCAACATGCTCGCCGACCAGGGCAAACGTGTCATCGTCGCGGGCCTGGACCAGGATTATCTCGGCAAGCCGTTCGAACCGATGCCGCAGTTGCTCGCCATCGCGGAGTACATCACCAAGACCCTGGCGATTTGTATGGTGTGCGGCGACCCGGCCAATCACACGCAGCGCCTCGTGGCATCACGCGAACGTGTGCTCGTCGGCGCGACCGGTGCCTATGAGGCTCGCTGCCGGCATTGCTTCGATCCGACGCTGGGGCAGTAACTACCAGGGCAATGGAATGAGCGCGCCTTCGGCCATGGCCATTGGATCGGCAAGCCACGAGGCCGGTGTGAACAGGATGAACCCGAGGATCACCAGCACCAGGAAGTCGTAGGGCAGGGTGGCGCGTTCGTCGGTCCAGTAGAGGCCGCGCCAGATGACGCCGAGCACGCCCGTGGGTTTCGGGTGCGTCTTCCCCTCGAGCTCCACATACGTGTAATAGATGCGGTTGACGACGGTGAGGATGGCGAAGATGCCCATCACCCACATCACGGCGGCCATGCGGTTGGTGAAGGCGCCGACCATGAAGAGCACGATGCGCTCGGGCCGCTCCATGAAGCCGACCTTGCACTTTTTCAGCAGGCTTTCCGCGCGCGCCCGGGTG
Organism: uncultured Solibacteraceae bacterium; assembly: GCA_964559545.1. GTDB lineage: Bacteria > Acidobacteriota > Vicinamibacteria > Vicinamibacterales > SCN-69-37 > SYFT01. The sequence continues at coordinate 2,124 of CAZLJG010000354.1, forward strand.
TAGCTGGTCATGGTCGCGAAGACCATGGTGATCGAGGTAATCAGCACGTAGTCGGTGCGACCCAGCGACGCATACAGGCAAATCAGGCCTACGGCGAGTGACAGATCAGAGAGCCGGTCGATGACCGAGTCCCAGAAGCCGCCGAATTTCGTGTCGTTTCCAGACTGGACGGCGACCTTGCCATCGATAAAATCGAAGACGCTGGCCCCGACCATGATGAACCCCGACGTCAGGAACTCGCCCTGGGCCAGCGCATATCCCGCCCACAAGCTGATGATCACCCCGATGAACGTGAGCAGGTTCGGGTGGATCCGCAGCCGGATGCACGTGCTGATGATGAACTGGAGCGGAACGTGGAACACGGCGCCGACGGCGCCAGTCAAGGTCACGGCGGATGGTAACTGATGGCCATTCATGAACTCAAGGCCCAGATTGCACACCTGCCCGAACAGCCAGGGGTCTATCTCTTCTCGAATGACGCCGGCGAGACGCTGTATATCGGCAAGGCCCGCGTGTTGCGCGACCGGGTGCGGTCGTATCTGGGGGCTTTTGGTCTCAACCCTCGCATTGACGCGCTGCTGCGTCAGGTCACGCACCTCGACACCATCGTCACCGACTCGGTCGTGGAGGCGCTGGCGCTTGAGAACCAGCTCATCAAGCAGCGGAATCCTCGTTTCAACATCCTGCTGCGCGACGACAAGACGTATCCGTATCTGCAGCTGACGACGAACGAGCCTGCGCCGCGTGTGCTGGTGGCGCGTCGCGTCGAACGCGATGGATCGGTCTACGCGGGGCCGTTCATGCCCGCCTCGCTTGCGCGACAGACGATGGCGTTGACGCATCGGCTGTTCGGGATTCGGTCGTGTAATGAAGTGATCGATGGTCGCCGCGACCGGCCGTGCCTTGAATACGACATCAAACGCTGTGTGGCCCCGTGTGTGTCGTCGATTTGCACGCTCGACCAGTATCAGCATGCGGTGGGGCAGGCGCGCCTGCTGCTCGAAGGGCGGCAGGACGAACTCGCCGAGCAACTGCGCACGGAGATGGTGGATGCGGCAGTGGAGGAGCGCTTCGAACGCGCGGCGTTTCTGCGCGACGCCATCCGCACGCTCGAAACCTTACAGGCGCGTCAGCAAAAGATGGCCACGCCGTCGCTGGGCGACCGCGACGCGATCGCGGTGAAGGCCGGCCCCGCCGGCGCCATTGTGCAGGTCTTCCAGATGCGCCGCG
>CAZLJG010000355.1:0-3351 GCA_964559545.1 uncultured Solibacteraceae bacterium
TCGGCTCGAAGGAGGCCGGAGTCACGCGCGTGATGTCGTTCTTGATCTCGTCGAGACGGTACCCGAGCGCGAGCTTCGCGGCAATCTTGGCAATCGGGAAGCCGGTGGCCTTGGACGCCAGCGCCGACGACCGGGAGACGCGCGGATTCATCTCGATGACGATCATCCGGCCGTTCTCAGGATTGATGGCGAACTGGATGTTCGACCCGCCGGTTTCAACACCGACGCGCCGGATGATGCGGCGCGCTGCATCACGCATCCGCTGATACTCGCGGTCGGTCAACGTCAGCGCTGGAGCCACCGTGATGCTGTCACCGGTGTGCACGCCCATCGGGTCGATGTTTTCGATCGAGCAGATGACCACGAAGTTGTCTTCGCAGTCGCGCATGACCTCGAGCTCGTATTCCTTCCAGCCGATCACCGACTCTTCGATGAGCAACTCGTGCACCGGGCTCATCGACAGACCGCGGGCACAAATCTCCTTGAACTCCTCGACGTTGTAGGCGATGCCGCCACCCACGCCGCCCATCGTGAATGAGGGACGGATGATCGCCGGGAAGCCGATCTTCTCCGACGCCTCGAGCGCCTGGTCGAGCGACCGCGCGTAGTAGCTCTCCGGCACATCCACGCCGATCGACCGCATCGCTTCCTTGAACTTCAGCCGGTCTTCGGCCACCTTGATGGCCGCGATGGAGGCGCCGATGAGCTCGACGTTGTACTTCTTCAGCACGCCGGCCTTGTCGAGTTCCACCGCCAGATTCAACGCCGTCTGCCCGCCGACGGTCGGCAGGATCGCATCCGGCTTTTCACGCGCAATTACCTGCTCCACGGCGGCGACCGTCAGCGGTTCCACGTAGGTGCGATCCGCAAGTTCCGGGTCGGTCATGATCGTCGCAGGATTGCTGTTGACCAGGACCACCTCGAGGCCCTCATCACGCAACGCCTTGCACGCCTGGGTGCCGGAGTAGTCGAACTCACAGGCCTGGCCGATGACGATCGGCCCTGAGCCGATCACGAGTACACGCTTGATATCCGTTCGCTTGGGCATGAAATCCTGCTACGCCTTCTGAGTCATCGCACGCACAAACTGTGCAAAGAGATAGTCCGCATCGTGCGGGCCCGGGGCGGCCTCGGGGTGGTACTGCACGCAGAACACCGGCTTGGTGCGATGCCGCATGCCTTCCACCGTGCCGTCATACAGGTTCAGGTGGGTGACCTCGACATCACCAGGCACCGTGGCCGGATCAATCGCGAAGCCGTGATTCTGTGAGGTGATCTCGATCTTGCCGGACGACAAATCCTTCACCGGATGGTTCCCGCCGCGGTGGCCAAACTTCAGCTTGTACGTCCTGGCCCCCATCGCAAGACCGAGAATCTGGTGACCGAGGCAGATGCCAAACACCGGCACACCGGAGTCCACCAACACGCGCGTGTTGGCGATCGCGTAGTCGAGGACCGCGGGGTCGCCGGGACCGTTGGAGAGGAACACGCCATCCGGGTTGATGGCCAGCAACTCACTGGCCGGCGCCGTCGCCGGGAACACCCGCACGTCGCACCCGTGCGCCGTCAGCCGACGCAGGATGTTCCACTTCATCCCGAAGTCATACGCCGCCACGCGGAGCCGGCGGCTCGGGGTCGGTATCATCGACACAAATTCGTCGAACTCGGTGGTGCCGTTGGTGGAGGGCCAGTCAAACGCTTCGGCGCACGTGACGCCACGCACCAGATCGGCACCTTCCATCGAGGGGAGCGCCCGCGCGCGCGCCACAAGGTCATCCGTCTTCGGAATCGTCCCCGTCGCAATCACGCCGCGCATCGCCCCCGCGGTGCGGAGCGTGCGAGTCAGCGCCCGCGTGTCGATGTCGGCGATGGCCACGATCCCGTGGCGTACGAGGTAGTCGCGCAAGGTCCCCTCGGCGCGCCAGTTACTCGCCATGGGGGATTCACTGCGGATGATGAACCCGGACACCTGCGGCGCCCGTGACTCGCCATCGTCCGCACTGACGCCGTAGTTGCCGATTTCAGGGCACGTCATCGTGACGATTTGCCCCGCGTACGACGGGTCGGTCAACACTTCCTGATAGCCGGTCAGGCTTGTGTTGAATACCACTTCCCCGGCGGCGTCCGACGACGCGCCAACGGAGCGCCCCCGGAAACACCGGCCATTTTCCAACGCCAACACTGCGTCCATACTTGGTCCCTACATCACTTCCAACGACACGCGCACAGGCACCTGCTGCCCGGCGCGCACCACCACTGTGGTGGTCACACTCTTGTGGCCCGCGAGATCGAGCCGGATCGTATGCGACCCCGGTGACAAATCGGGCACACGCATCGGTGCCGTGCCCATCAGGCGGCCATCAATTGTGACCTGCGCACCGGTCGGACGGGTATCGATATACACCGACCCCGTGGCTGCCGAAGGCGCCACCGGGGCGGCGCGCCGCAATTCCACGGTGATGTCGCGCGCCGGCACGGCCCGGGACACCGTGACGCGTGCGATGCGGGGCCTGTACCCCTCGCGCGACACCGTGATGTTGTACGTGCCAAACGGCAGGTCGCGTACCGTCGCGGGCGTCGTCCCGCGGACGCGACCACTGATCATCACACGGGCACCGGCCGGCACGGACCGCACCAACACACGTCCGCGCGTGGCCGGTGGCTCCGCCGGGGCGGCCTCGGTGGACGGCGTCGTCTCCGCCGGCACCGTCGACGGCTCGGTCACAGCGACGTCCGTGCCAACAGGATCGTCACCGACAACCGCCACCGTGTCCAACGGATCGGGTGCGCTGTCGGACGGGCCGCGCCACACATAGCCCAGGGCCGCGCCGATGAGCACGCCCACGACAAGGAAGACCGCCGCGACTCCGGCCACCGAAGGGGACGTGGGTGGAGGCGGCACCGGCGAAGCCCACCGCGCCTGCGAATGGGCGACGGCGGGCGGCGCTGGCGCCGTCTGCCGAACCGCCGGCACCGCGACAACCTCCGCTGCCGCGACAGGCTCCGCAACGGCGACAGCGTCAACAACCTCAACAACGTCAGCGACGTCGGCGACGTCGGCGACCTCCGGAACCGCAACAACGTCCTCGGGCTCCGCAGTGTCCACCACGGCCGGAGGCAACTCGCCAGTCTCAAGCGCCGCGAGGAATTCAGAGGGGGTCGCGTAGCGATTCGCGGGATTCTCGGCGAGCACGCCGGCGAGCGCGGCGCGAATGGCGACGCGTTGTTCGGGCGTTGTGCCGGTTGGCAACGATCCGTCCTGCTCACCTGCCCCGGCCGGGCGGCGTCCGGTCAGCAGTTCGTGGGCGAGCACACCCAGCGAGTACACGTCAGCGCGGATGTCCCACGCGA
>CAZLJG010000356.1:0-3327 GCA_964559545.1 uncultured Solibacteraceae bacterium
TGCTGCCAGAGCCCGCGAGTGCACCTGGACCCGCTCCGCGAGGGTGCTTCTCGACACACTCTGAGCGAATATCAGCGCACCGCGCAGCCCAGCGCCGCGATGCCGTCTGCGCCGTCGTTGGCGTCAAGGTCGCGCGCGGCTTCGATGGTGCGGTCGGTGGAGATGAGTTGCAGGCCGCCCTTGGCAAACTCGGCGTACCGTTCGCGGCCGTCGCGGGCGAAGCGGCCATCCCACGACCGGTTGGGATTGCCGAGTGTGCCAAACATCGCCTCCACCCCGCGCGCGGCCAGTGCGCGATTGAGCTCGGCATTCACCGTCTCCACCCCCGTCCAGGCGAGCACACGGGTGAGTTTCACGCCGCGTTCTTCAAGGGCATCCAGTTCCGCGATGTCCTCGATCGACACCGACAACATCATGTCGGGCGCAATGCCATGCACGCGCACGGCGGCATCGGTGCTGTATGTGATGAAGATCACGCGCGACATGGCATCCGCGGCACGGACTTCGGCGACGACGTCCTCGTAGGAGACGCCGCGTTTGACGTCCAGTTCCAGGATGGCCTTCCCGTTCGCCCACTCAAGCGCTTCACGTAATGTCGGCACCCGCGCGTCGAGCACAGCGCCGGTTTCGTCCTGCAATCGCAACGCCCGGATCTCCTCGAGGGTGTGCGCCCGCACATCCCCCGTCCCCGTCGTCGTCCGGTCGAGTGTGTCGTCGTGCATCAACACCAGCACGTCGTCTTTGGTGCGGGCGATGTCGATTTCCAGGAGCGCCGGCACCATGGACGTGGTGTAGGCGAATCCTTCAATGGAGTTCTCGGCATACCCGGGAACCGGTCCGCCGCGATGGGCGGCCGCGACTGCGTGGCCGCGCTCACGCAGGCAGTCAAAAAATGCGCCGATGTCCGACGGCGCCAACGCCGGAGCCAGGGCGCCTGGGGTTGGTACGGAGCTGCAGGCCGTCACCAGCAACACAAGCACAAGTGGGAACCGAGTCATGGCTGGTAAGATACCGTGGTCTTGTCCACGCCCGACGCGTCATCAGGAACACCACCTGCCGAAGCTCCACGGAGCTGGGCCGGCCGTGTCGCGGGCGCCCTCACCCACCGCGACTTCCGCATCGTCTGGCTGGCGGCGCTGGGATCGACCATCGGCACGTGGATGCAAAAGTTCGCGCAGAGCTGGCTGGTGCTCGACCTGACCGACTCGAACTTCTATCTGGGGCTCGACGACTTTCTTTCACAGTTGCCGATTCTGTTGTTCATGTTGATCGGCGGCGTGATTGCCGACCGGTACGACCGCCGCAAACTGCTGACCTGGTCGCAGTACGTGCAGGCGTTCACCGCATTTGCGTTGGCGGCGCTGGTCTTCTGGGACGTGGTCACGATCTGGCACGTCCTGACGCTGTCCTTTATCTCCGGGCTGGGCCAAGCCTTTGGCGGTCCGGCCTACCAGTCGCTGTTGCCGTCACTGGTGCCACGCCGCGATTTGCCGAATGCGATCGCCCTCAACTCGTCGCAATTCAACCTCTCGCGGATCCTCGGTCCGCTGGGGGGCCAGGCCATTCTCGTGTCGATCGGCATGGCCGCGTGCTTCTTTCTGAATGGCGTGTCGTTCTTTCTCGTCGTCGTCGCGCTGCTGATGATCAAGGCGCCGGTGCCGTTGCCCCAGACAGGGCCGCGCCGCGACATCATGACTGACCTGCGTCAGGGACTCTCGTACGTTCGGCATCAGCGGTTGATGCTCACGCTCATCGTGCTGGTCGTCATCAGCATGGCCCTGGCCATGCCCCTGGTCACGTTCCTGCCGTCGTTTGCGAAGACCGTGATGGCGGACGCGGGCGGCACGCCGGAAACGCGTCTCTCGTTCTTGATGGTGTGTCAGGGCCTGGGCGCCATCACCGGTGCGCTGTTGATTGGATCAGCGGGCGGCAAGTTCAAACACATGGGCCGCATCCTGCTCGGTGTGCAGTTTTCGATGGGCCTGATCATCATGGCGTTCGGCTGGTTCACCACGCCGCTGATGAGTTACATCCTCATCTTCTTCGGCGGCATCGCGTTCATGACGCTGTTCTCGATGAGCTTTTCCATCGTGCAACTCGCCGTCCCAGAGGAGCTACGCGGGCGCGTCGTGAGCATCTACATGGTGGCGGTGCGTGGTGGCGGCCCAATCGGCGCGTTGATCGCCGGCTACTTCGCGGACATCTACTCCGCCCCGACCGTCATGATCGTCAACGGCGCGTTGCTCTCGCTCATCACGCTCGGCGTGATCGTGTCGGGCAAGGGATCGAGTCTCAAAACGATCTGAGCGTTCAGCGGGCCCTACTCCGGCATGATTTTTTTGTAGCAATCAGGACACACGCCATGCGAAAACTGCGCGTCCGTGTTGTCCGAGATGTAGTCCTCTACTTTGTGCCAATAGTCCCGATCGTCCCGGATCTTCTTGCACCACGCACAAATTGGCAGCAGCCCTGTGAGCTGCTTGACGTGACCGAGCGATTCTTCAAGTTCCCGGGTGCGCTCAGCCACTCTGCGTTCGAGGCTTTCATTTAATGCGGCGACTTCCTTCTCCGCCGCCTTCCGCTTCACATCCAGATGAAAAAGGACTCTGGCGGTGTGGGCGACCAGCCCGGTGGAGACGATCATGCTGAGCGTCACCATGATCGCCAGACCAAATCGACTGTCATAGAGGCCGTAGCGCTCGCCCACCAGCGGGACAAGGCCGAGACAAAACAGGACCACCGGCATCAGCAGCAGCAGCCTGCGCGCAACGATTCCCCCCATGGAATCGCTGTTCACAACCATCATCAGACCGTCCGCCGGGCGCGCGGCCATGATCCCCAGAGCCAATACCGCGAGGGACAGGGCCGTGTGCGCGGCCATCGAGGTGTAGATGCCGACCCGGTAGAGCGAACTCACACCGAAGGCATACCCCACGAGCGCGAGGGTCGAGATCACGAGCACCGCCAGCGCAAGCCACTGGGACACCCTGGCATTCACCGCAAGAAGCCAGAGTGCAAGACCGACACAGACAAAGCTCAACGCGGTGGTCGGAGCCATGCGGCCGGGATCCAGGATGGGGTCGCGATCCCGAATAAGTAGTTCATCGATACCGGCATCAAGCCCGGACACGTATTCACCGAGTGTCAGGGTACCGATGGCCACGATGAGGCCAGCCAACCAGCGGCCGGCTTGCGATGCCGTCCGCGGCTGGACCGACGCGCGAGCGTTCCACAGTGCCACGCCGGCCGCGAAGAGACAGATGGCGGTGTTGACCTTCATGGTCGCGAGACCGGGCCCAAGGCTCTTCACACTGGGGATGTCGAAGA
>CAZLJG010000357.1:0-3320 GCA_964559545.1 uncultured Solibacteraceae bacterium
CCCTTATGTTGAGTTGGTTGTGTCAACCTTTTGCCGCAGAGCCCGGTGCGGTGTATGACTGCTGATGCTTCGGCAGCGGTCTCGCCTTCAGCGACGGCCAGAACCTGCAAACGACCCCAAGCGGCCAGTCGTTCCGGTCGGCAGCAGACCTTCGTGCCAGCTAGGACGGCGTCGGTATCAGCATCTGGAAGGGCTTTGACGTCTCTGCCTTCGCCCAAAGCTGCGGTCCATCTAGGCGGGATCGAGACTGCCAACCAGCAGCGATGCCAAATCTTCAGGTGCACGGCCAGCGGTCGGCTGCACGTCCAACTTGATGCCGTGCAGTTGGTCGACGAGATTGAACCCGGAGACCCACACCGACCCTTCTGGAAGAAAGCCCTCGCGTTCGGCAATCGTCAACGCAGGCTCGACCATCTCTGCGTCGAAGAACGGCAGCATGGCGACGACCAGTTTGATCTGACCGTCCCATTGCCTGCACAAGGCACCGAGGAGGTCCATTCTCGTGCCGAAGACAAGGCACCGCGTAGGCACGCACCCACGGTCGAGAAGACGGTCGAGTACCTCGTCCACTTCCGACTCGGGCACACCATAGAAGACCGGGAGGCGCTGCATGAGGACGGCAGGTGACGGCTCAACGGTCAGCGCACGACCTGCCGCTGCTCCCCGAGCTGCGGGCTGCTCAATGCCATGATGTCCCCGCGAGCCAGGTAGCGAGGCGGACTCATGCCCATGCCGACGCCATGCGGGGTGCCGGTGATGATGACATCACCCGGCTGAAGCGTCATGAAGTGGCTCAGGTAGGACACGATGTGTGCCACGGGGAAGATCATGTCGCTGGTCTCTCCGTGCTGCAGGCGCTCGCCGTTCACGCGCAGTTCCAATTCCACGCGCTGCGGATCGCTCAGCTCGTCGGTCGTCACGAGCCACGGACCCAACGGACCAAAGCCGTCATGGCTCTTGCCCTTGATCCACTGACCGTTTCGCCGAAGTTGCCAGTCGCGTTCGGAGACGTCGTTGGCGAGGCAGTATCCCGCCACATGGTCCAGCGCCCGGGCGGGATCGACCTTGCGCGCCGTCGTGCCGATGACAACACCGAGTTCGACCTCCCAGTCCATCGCTACCGAGCCCTCGGGCATCGGAACATCGTCGTTCGGACCGGCGATGGCCGTGACGGCCTTCGAGAACACCACGGGCTCGCTCGGGATGTCGAGCTTCGACTCGATCGCGTGAAGCCGGTAGTTCAGCCCGATGGCGATGAACTGTCCTGTTCCCGACACCGGGGGACCGAGGCGGGTGCCCGCGGTAACGAGGGGCATGCGGTGCAGGTCGATGGCGGCGATCGCCGCCAGCCGTTCGCGGGACAGCCACTCCGGCGTCACGTCCGGCACCAGAAGCGACAGGTCGCGGACCGCGCCCTGATCGTCGATCGCCCCGGCTCTCTCGGCGCCCGCTGGGCCGTGCCGAAGGAGCTTCATCGGCCAAGGTCCTTCGCGCTGACGCCGGCGATGCCCCAGTTCTCCTTGGGCATCTCGTGGATCCAGACGCGCACCGCCTCCTTCGGGGCGCCGACGGCCTCGATGAGCGCCTGCGTGACCTTCTCGATCACGGCTTTCTTCTGCTCCGGCGTGCGGCCTTCGAGCATGTAGATCTGTGCGAATGGCATGGCCTCACTCCCATTCACGCTGCCAGCGGCTGGGCGGCGGCACGCTGGCGAGCCATCGTCAGCGCCGTGTCCTCGATCATGTCTTCCTGCCCGCCGACCATGCCGCGGCGGCCCAGCTCGACCAGCAGGTCGCGCGCGGGCACGCCGTACTTTTTTTCGGCGCGCTTGGCGAACAGCAGGAAGCTGCCATACACGCCGGCGTAGCCCAGCGTCAGCGCGTCGCGGTCGATGCGGATCGGGAAGTCCATCAGCGGCACGACGAGGTCTTCCGCGACGTCCTGGATCTTCCAGACGTCCACGCCAGTCTCGATACCCATGCGGTCGCACACCGCCACCAGAACCTCCATCGGCGTGTTGCCGGCACCGGCGCCCAGGCCGGCCGAGGCGGCGTCGATGCGGTTCGCGCCGGCCTCGATGGCGGCGATCGAATTCGCCACGCCCATCGCCAGGTTGTGGTGGCCGTGGAAGCCCAGTTCGGTCTCGGGCTTCAGCGCCGCGCGCACCGCGGCAAGGCGCTCCTTCACGCCGTCGGGCAGCAGGTAGCCTGCCGAGTCGGTCACGTAGATGCAGTTCGCGCCGTAGCTTTCCATCAGCAGGGCCTGCTTAACCAGGCCTTCGGCGCTGTTCATGTGGGCCATCATCAGGAAGCCGACCGTGTCCATGCCCAGCTTGCGCGCGTAGGTGATGTGCTGCTCGGAGACATCGGCCTCGGTGCAGTGGGTCGCCACGCGGATGGTGTTGACGCCCAGGTCGTGGGCCATCTTCAGGTGGTCGACCGTGCCGATGCCCGGCAGCAGCAGCGCCGAGACCTTGGCCCGCTTCATCAGCGGAACGACGGTGGACAGGTATTCCTCGTCCGTGTGCGCCGGGAAGCCGTAGTTCACCGAGCTGCCGCCCAGCCCGTCGCCGTGGGTGACCTCGATCAGCGGCACGCCGGCCGCATCGAGGCCGGTGGCCACCGCGCGCATCTGGTTCAGCGTCATCTGGTGGCGCTTGGGGTGCATGCCGTCGCGCAGCGTCATGTCGTGCAGCGTGACGCGGCGGCCCTCGAGATTGCTCTTCATCGTGTGCTCCTTGAATGGCTTCAGGCGGGAACGGCGGCGGGTTCGAGCGTCAGGCGCCCGGCCAGCATCTCTTCCGCGAACATTTCGGCGGTGCGCGCGGCGGCGGCGGTCATGATGTCCAGGTTGCCGGCGTACTTGGGCAGGTAGTCGCCCAGGCCCTCGACCTCCATGAAGATCGAGACGCGGTTACCGTCGATCACCGGGCCGTTGACCAGCTTGTAGCCCGGCACGTACTTCTGAACCTCGCGGATCATCGCGTGCACCGATTCCTCGATCTGCGCCGCGCGCGGCTTCTCGGCCGTCAGGCAGTGGATCGTGTCGCGCATGATCAGCGGCGGGTCGGCCGGGTTGATCACGATGATGGCCTTGCCTTTCTTCGCGCCGCCGACTTTCTCGACCGCGCCGGCGGTGGTGCGGGTGAACTCGTCGATGTTCTTGCGCGTGCCCGGGCCGACCGAGCGGCTGGACACGGTGGCCACGATCTCCGCGTAGTTCACCGCCTGCACGCGGCTCACGGCGGCCACCATCGGAATCGTCGCCTGCCCGCCACAGGTCACCATGTTGACGTTCGTCTCGCGGCGACCGACGTGCTC
>CAZLJG010000358.1:0-3301 GCA_964559545.1 uncultured Solibacteraceae bacterium
CCGGCATCGCAGACAAACCCATGGTCGTCGGCGCGCCCGGGATGTATTCGCGCCGCAGAAACTCCAGGAACTCCTGCAATGCGGGCATCACCGACTCGCGCAACGCGGCGGCGCCGTCGCGACGGATGCGTTCTTTGTCCTCCGCCGAGAACCGGTCGGGCACCTGCGTGAAGGGCTGATACAGCGGACTCGCCGTGATGTCGGTGTGGATCTGCACCGAGACGGGCGCGTCGTAATCGTCGAGCACCTGCCGCGGCAACGCGCGACCGGCCTTCAGCCCCGCGCGCAGCGCCGCGATGCGTTGCGCCGTATGGGCACGGAACGACTGCAACGAGGCGATGTAATTGTCGTACGCCCCGACAGACGTGAATTGAAACCGATCCGGCAACGCAGGGAGACTGAAGTGAAACCCTTCGCGACTGCCGATGGGCATCTCGAAACCACGGAATCGGAGTTCGTTGATCCGGTCGCGCAGTTGGCGGCTGAGAATCTCCGCATCCGTCTGCACCGCAGGTGTCAATGCGTTGCGGTCAATCGCGGCCAATCGCCCGGCAAAGCCGGTCAACGCGGCCAGTTCGGCCTCATACCGCGCCGCGGACACATCCTCCATCCGCCGCGCATACCGCGCGGGTGTGCCCTCGGGCGCCGGCAACGCAAACCCGCGCCCCCGATACGCCTGCACATCCTGCAACACCCGCGCAAACGTGTCCTGTGGCGCACTCGCCGCCACCACCACACCACACGTCAACACACAGAGGACGACGAGAGAACGGATTCTCATGTGAACAACTCCGACACGTATGCGCTATCGACGATGAGCGCGCGCCGTTCGCCACCGGCAAACACAAGGTCGGCGCGAGCCACGGACACCAGGGGCTGACAGGCCGTCACATACACGCGGTCGATGTGGACGACGGCGTCTGGGGAGGAGAAGGCGCTGGGGCCGACCTGGCCGCCGAAGTGGTCACTGCGGCCGAAGGCGATGTGCAGGCCGAGTTTTTCGTCGAGCAGGATTTCGCCGATCGGCTGCACACCAAACGCCGCGAGCACACCGAGGCCCAACTCGGCGATGTTGCCATAGGCGGGCTCCCGTCGAAGGCGCTCCGCCTCCTCGGCGGCGCGCGGTCCACCGGGCAACACGACCACCGCGCGGTTCGAGGCAATGACGTATCGGACCACCTCGCCGCTGAACTCCACCGGCAGCACGCCGGCGGTTCGGCTGGGGTCGGCCGGGCGTTCTCCCTCGTAGGGCACGATGTAGGCCTCGCCTGAAGGCAGGTTGCCTGCGGTGCCCGACTCGGGCAACAGACCACCCGACGCGTGCCCGGGGCGATGCCGCAAGTCGATGTGGAGGAACGCCTCGCCGTCCGGTGTGTTGAACATCAGGTCGGCACCTTCAGCTGCCGACAACATCGCCGCCAGCGCCACCACGCGACGATTGATTTCGGTGTAATCGAGCCGCAACGCCGGGATCATTTCGGCCCGAAACCCCGGCATCGTCGCCGCCCGGATGGCAAACGCACGCGCGGCCACCTTCAGCGGTGCGGTCGCGGAGAACTGCGTTGGCGCGAGCAGGATCGAGTGACGGGTGAACACTTCGGGCCACGGCACCATCGGCACACCGGCCAATGCCTCGGCCGTCTCCGGCAGCGAGCCGCCACCGTGAATCCACACACCGTCGGCCGGAAGCTCTCCGTTATTCGTATGGGCGTTTCGATACAGAAGCAGTCGCGTCGGCAACCCGAGGATGTCCTGCGCATTCGCGAGGTGGGCTGCCCACTCAGCCGCCATCAGCCGGCGGGCACGCCACGCCGGATGATCCGGCGCGACCGCATCGGGCAGGTCGACCAGAATTCCGATGCCGCTGTCGTCCGGCCGGGGCACAAACACCCGGCGGACGAGGGCGACGAGATCTGCCGAAGCTAAAGCTTCGGCCTCCATGGGGTGCGGGCCTCCACCTATTGGAACGCGGCGCCGACCATGATGCGCCGGACGCGCAACCACGGCGACCCGTGAGACACGGCCTGCCCCTGCGTGGGCTGGCCCTTGGCATCACCACCAACGCCAAACTGCTGCCACGACGCCTCGCCGGAGACAGCATCGAGGTTCGCAAAGAAGTCGGTCGTAATCGCGTTGTACGTGACGTTGGTGACCGCGCGCGTCTTTTTGCCGTTCTTGATTTCCCAGAACGCCTGGCCGCCAAACTGGCCGTTGTAACGCTGCTGGTCGATCGAGAAGCTCCCCGACCCGTCGATGAGCACGCCGTCCTTGGTGTCGGCGATCATCTCTTCTGGCGTCGGCGATCCGGCCGGGCCCGGATCAATGTGCACGTTCGGCATGCGGAGGAACGGGTAGTCGCGCCACGAACTCGCCTGCGTGCAGCCGCGGCTTTCCTTGTCGCCGATGTAATGCGCGGTCTCACGGTTACTCGACACGCCGACCAGGATGCCGTCACGAATCATCGGGAACACCGAGGTCTTCACGCCATCATCGTCGTAGCCCACGGTCGCGCGGCCGCCGGGCTTCACCTTGTCGCCCGTGACGTTGAGCAGACGCGACCCGTACTTGAGCTTGCCGATGTCGCCGACCTTCACGAAACTCGTGCCGGCATAGTTGGCTTCGTAGCCGACGATGCGATCGAGTTCGGTGGCGTGGGCGATGATCTCGTGAATGGTGAGCGCCATGTGGGATGGCGTCAGGATCAGGTCACGCGTGCCCGGTGTGATGGGCGTCGCTGCGGCGAGTTCGTGCGCTTCCTCCACCAGCCGGTCCACGCTGCTGCGCATCCGCTGCGCTTCGACCAGTTCCCAACCGCCCATCCCGCCGGGGATGCCGAGCGACCGCGTGGCCGTCGCCTCACCGCGCCGGCTCGAGACCGAGAAGTTCGCGGACGTGCTGAGCAGGTCCTGCTCGATGTAGGACCCTTCGGACGTCGCGAGGTACTTCCACTCCGTGTTGAACGTCGCCGAGGCGTTTGCGGCCACGACGCCACTGCTCTTCATCGCGAGGTCCACCACGGACTGCAGCGCCGACTGCTTGTCGGTCTGCGACATCGTGAGCGGGTCCATCGACGTCTCGGTGCGCCAGTACACCTGATGCGCCGGCACCGGTGCGAGGCGCACGTCAAACTTCTTGGCAATCGCGGACGCACGCGCCACTTCAATGGCCAGCCGCGCGATGCGCCGAATTTCGTCTTCGGTGACGATCGGGCTGCTGGCAAATCCCCACACGCCGCCGTGAATGACGCGTACGCCAAACCCTGCGGCTCGTGGTGTCCCATCCGGATCGTTGGGCGGACCGG
>CAZLJG010000359.1:0-324 GCA_964559545.1 uncultured Solibacteraceae bacterium
GCGTTGTGGTCACGCCGGACGATGTGGCTACGGTGTTGTCGGAGATTGCGCCGGGTCAACTGGTGACCTACACCGTGTCGCGGGAGTCGGCAGAATCGCTGGTCGAACTGCAACTGGCGCGTGCGCCCGGGCCGGAGTACGGACTCTATTACCTGCTGGCGGCCGTCGGGATTTTCGGGTTGCTGGTGGGCGCCTCGGTGCGGTTGAGCGTCCCGGACGCCGTGGTCTTCACGAAGACGAGCGCCTGCGTCGTCTCTTCCTGCTGGATGAGGTCGTCGGGCGCGCTGTCACGGCAGCCCGTGGCGGTCAGCTGGAGCAGGCACG
>CAZLJG010000359.1:334-3296 GCA_964559545.1 uncultured Solibacteraceae bacterium
CGGCGACGCTCCACTTCTTCTGGCTCACCACCGCGTTCTTCGGTGTCTTCGCATTCACCTACACCGGTGAGTTCACCCGCACCGACTACTTCTTCTATTGGGCCGACGTGGTGGCGACGGTGCTGTTGCCGCCGTTGTTCCTGCACTTTGCGCTCGTGTTTCCGGACCGGCCCAATCCCTGGGTGGCCACACCCTCGGGCCGGGCGATTCTGCCGCTGCTGTATGCGCCGGCGCTGGCGTTGGGGCTGGGACGACTGACGGCCATGACGTGGATGCCGGTGGATGCGATGTCACGCCGGCTGCAGCAGATCGGGACGCTGGAGTTTGTGTACCTCGCCGCGTGCCTGCTCGGTGGCCTGGCGCTGATGATTCGCGCCCTGGGCCGCCTGCGTTCGGTCACGGCGCGTCGTCAGTTGCGGTGGATCGTCTGGGGATCGGGCCTTGGCGCCGTGCCGTTTGTCTCGGTTTATGTCCTGCCGTTCCTGATGGGGAAGACCGTGCCAGGCGGGCAGTACACGGCGGTGCTGCTGGGCTTCATCCCGTTGGCCTTTGCGTCCGCGATCGTGCGGTACCGGCTGATGGACATCGAGGTCATCTTCAAACGCGCGCTCGTGGTCTCGGCCGTCGGCCTCGTGCTGGTGTTGATCTATCAGGGCACGCTGGAACTGGTCGGCCTGCTCTCGGGCCACCAGGAACAAAACGAGTTCTGGGCGCTGTTTGCGACGCTGGTGGTCGTGCTCGTGGCGCCGACCCTGTGGAATGCGATTCAGGGCGGCCTGGATCGACTGTATTACCGCGACCGCTATGACTATCGCCGCGCACTCGTGACCTTTGCGCGCGAACTCAACAGCGATCTGGACCTCGAGCGGCTGAGCACCCGCCTGGTGGAACGGGTGCGCGATACGTTGGCGGTGGATCGCATCGCGTTGCTGCTGGCCGCGCCCGATGAAGAATCCGGCTATTTCACCGCCGTCGCGAGCGGCGGTGTCGACGATCCTTCCGTGCTTCGCATCTCACGCGAGTCAGGTCTGGGCACGCGGCTGCTGGCGGGACAGACGGTCAGCATCGACGACCCGGTGCCGCTGCGCCGGCTCGTGGGTGACGAAGGCGCCATCTGGCGTGAGGCCGGATGGGACGCGTTTGTCCCGTGTGTGAGCAAGGAAGTCACCATCGGCGTGCTCGCCGTAGGACGCCGGGCGCGGTACGAGCCTCTCAGCAGCGAAGACATGGCGTTGCTCGGCGCCGTGGCCGGGCAGGCCGCGACCGCGCTCGAAAACGCGCGGCTGTACGGCCAGCTTCGACTGAAGGCCGAGGAAATTGAACGTCTCCGTCAGTTCGGCGACAGCGTCGTCGAGTCGTTGAGTGACGGCCTGTTTGTCATTGACCTCGACGATCGGGTGTTGCGGTGGAATCGTCGGCTGGAGCAGTTGTTTCACTTCGATCGGTCGAGGGCCATCGGCCGCCGGCTGTCAGGGCTGTTTCCCCAGCCGTTTGTTGAGACGTTGATGAACGCGCGGCGCGATCAGCCGTCGGGCGCGTCACTGCTGCGTGTGCCACTGGCGTCCGGTCCCGGCGACCTCGCGCGTCCCCTGCTCGTCAACGCCGGTATCGCGCCGTTCCAGACGGCAGATGGCGTCAAAGCGGGGTGGATCGTGGTGATTGAGGACGTCACCGACCGCGCCAACCTCGAAGAACAGCTGCAGCTCTCGGAGAAGATGGCGGCCGTCGGTCTGCTCGCCGCCGGCGTCGCGCACGAGGTGAATACACCGCTCACGGGGATTTCGAGCTTTACCCAGATGTTGCTTGAGCAGGCTGATCCCAACGACCCGAAGACCCAGCTGCTCGAGAAGATCGAACGCCAGACGTTCCGCGCGGCGAAGATCGTGAACAGTCTGCTGAACCTGGCGCGACCCTCCGGCGGGGAGTCGATGCCGGTGGACGTCAATCTGGTGATCAATGACGTGTTGTCGCTGCTCGAACACCAGTTCAGGGGCAGTCGGATTCAGGTCCGGCGCGACCTTGCGGCCGACCGCCTGATCATGGGGTTTGAGTACAAGTTGCAGCAGGTGTTCCTGAACCTGTTCCTCAACGCGCGGGATGCGATGCCGAAAGGTGGCTGGTTGTCGGTGTCAACGAGGGCAACCGGTGACACAATCACTGTGGAGGTCGGCGATACCGGTTCGGGCATTCCGACCGAGCACATTGCCCGCATCTACGATCCGTTCTTTACGACAAAGGCTGACGGTGCGGGCACCGGGCTCGGGTTGTCGGTGACGTACGGGATCGTGCAGGAACATGGCGGTACGCTCATGTGTGAGAGCGCCGTCGGACAAGGCACCCGATTCATCCTGGCCCTGCCGGTGACGAACGCCGGTGGTGGGGAAGCGAAGGCCAACTGATGTCGGGAACACCCGCACATATTCTGATCATCGACGACGAGGAAATCATCCGGGAGGCGCTTGACGCCCTCCTGACCCGCGACGGCTGCGTCGTCAAGACGGCGGCGACGGGCACCGAGGGCCTCACGATGCTCGCCGACGAGGACTTCGACACGGTGCTCCTCGACCTGATGTTGCCTGACCGGAATGGTCTCGACGTCCTCGAGGAGATTCGCCGGACCGACGAGGATCTGCCGGTGGTCATGATCACCGCGTTTGGCACGATCGATACCGCGGTGCGCGCCACCAAGCAGGGGGCGTTCCACTACTTCACCAAGCCGTTCAAAAACGACGAAGTGTTGGTGGTGCTCCGTAATGCCATCGAGCGGCGTCGACTGCAGCGTGAGAATCTCGAACTGCGGAACCGGTTGAAGTCCGGCAGCCACCGCTTCGATCAAATCATCGGCGGCAGCGCGCGCATGCGGGCCGTGTATGACCTGATCGGTCGCGCGGCCCCAAGCCGGACGACCGTGTTGATCCAGGGCGAGAGCGGCACCGGCAAGGAACTGGTCGCACAGGCGGTG
>CAZLJG010000360.1:0-3287 GCA_964559545.1 uncultured Solibacteraceae bacterium
CACACGCCGTTCGGTGAATCGTACCGTCGACGCCTTGCCCGGTTCGTTGTACGCCATGTCATCGTCAGCGGTGAGTACCCACGCCGTTCCCTGTGACGCCAGCCGCGCGCCGTCGACGCGAAACGCCAGACGCTGTGTCTCGAACGTGGGGTTGACGACGGAAATCGTCAGCGCTGTCCTGTCCGCGGTCCACGCCGCGGCCACATCGAGCGGCTCGGGCACGCCGGTCATCTCCACCGGAATTGTCCCGAAGTGCCGCCGGTACATCACCAGCGCTTCGCCAGTCGAGTCCAGCACGGCCGCGGTCTTGCTGGTCTTGATTGCCCCGATCACATTGACCGTCTGGGCGTAGTTGGCCATCGCGATGACGTCGGTCTGCCGGCTGTACTCGTTGATTCCAGCCGCGATGCCCAGCGCGTCGCGCAGGAAATAGCGCGTGCCGAGCTCGCCGAACACGTGCGGCCCGTACCAGTAATTCCACTCGTCGAGCGCCACGCGGATGTTGCGGCCCTGCATCTGCGGAATGGTTCGCATGTACTCGCGATGCGCGTCGGCAATCGCGCGGATGGCGTCACCGATCTGCCGTACGTGCGTGAGCAGTCCGCCGCCGTGCCAGTCCTGGCGGTAGAAGTGTTTGCTGTTCAGATGAATGTAGTCGGCACCCTGTGCCAGAAGTTGCCGGTCCCAGTCGCTGCTCGGACGCACCGCTTCGCCCGACGCCACCAACAGGATGGACGGGTCGACCTTGAGCAGTGCCTGCGAGAAGGTATTGTGCCGCTTGACGAACTCCTCGATCGGCACATTCCCCAGTTGCCAGTCGCCGGACATCTCGTTGCCCACCGCCCAGTATTTGGCGCTCCACGGATCGCGTCTCCCGTGCTGCGCACGCAGTCTGCCCATCGGCGTGTTCGGCCCGCCAATCACGTACTCCACCTGCTGCGCCGCTGATGCGGCGTTTCCCAGACCGGCGTTGACCGCGATGAACGGCTGGGCATTCACTTCCCGCAGAAAGTCGAAGAACTCATGGGTGCCGAAGTCGTTGTGCTCGATGCCGGTCCACGCGGGATTCTTCCGCGGCGGCCGCCTGTCGCGGTCGCCTATCCCGTCCTTCCAGTCGTACCCGCTGACGAAATTCCCACCCGGCCAGCGGTAAATCGGCGCATCGAGCTGCTTCAGCAAATCGAGCGTGTCGCGCCGCATGCCGTGGACGTTGTCGTCGGGCATCAGCGAGGCCGTGCCCACCCGGAACGTGCCGCGGCCCCGACCGACAATGTGGAACCGCACGTTGTCACCGGCCGCGCCCGCACGAAACTTCAGTGCATGTTTCTCGAATGCCGGTGTGAGTGTGCCGATCGTCACCACCTGCCGTTCGCTCGGCCCGCTGCCCCAGATCAGACTCACGTCGATCGGCGCGGCTGAGGCGTCACCCGCCAGCATCACGTAGCCGGTGTAGCCCTTGCCCGCCACGATGCCGAGCCCTGCCTGTGTGATCCCGCGCGCCTCACCGCCAGTGCCGAGGTCCACCTGCGGGGTGTGCGCGCCAACAAACGCGCCTTCGGTCACCATCGTCACCGCGCGGGGTTCGCCGACGGCCTGCCACGGCGACGGCACGTGCTCGCGATCGCGCCTGGTTTCGCCCACGGCCGAATAGAACTTGCGGTCCTCGAGCATCTCCGCCCAGATCCCGCCATAGATGCTCTTTCCGAGATGCTCGATGAACTGCCCGTAGATCAGGTCGGGCATCGGCTCGAGGGTCTTGCCGGCCTGTATGA
This sequence comes from uncultured Solibacteraceae bacterium, assembly GCA_964559545.1. Lineage (GTDB taxonomy): Bacteria > Acidobacteriota > Vicinamibacteria > Vicinamibacterales > SCN-69-37 > SYFT01. The sequence continues at coordinate 1,773 of CAZLJG010000360.1, forward strand.
CCACGGCCGGCCTCAGCTCGCGCGCGGTGATCAGTTCAAGTGTCAGGTCGTCGAACCACCCCGTGCCTGATGCCACTGCGGGTTCGCCGGGCGCGCGTCGCCCGCGCGGGCCGCCGAGGGTGGCGGCCAGAATGAAGCTGTCCTGGCCCCCGGTGTCGAACGTGATGTCCACGCGCGTCCAGTCCGTGGTGCCCGTGACTCTCTGCGGCGCCGACGTCATCGTCACGCCGCCGCGCAGCTCAAATCGCGCGCCCCAGCCCTCGCCGTCCGGCACATCTTCTGTCTTGATCCACCCGCTGAGCTTGTAGCTGGCGTATGGCCGGACGAGCGTCTTGTTGGTCCACGTGACGCGAGCTGCGGTCACCGCCAGGCTGCGATTGCCGGCGTGCGCCGAGCCGGACGCCACCTCTGCTCCCGGTGGCGCGCCAGGCTGCGGGCGCGGCTCCATGATCCATTGCGCGGGCCGCCCGTCGGGCGCCAGCAACTCCGCCGACGGATTCACGATCGCGCCGACGGGCTGGCGCGGTCCCTGCGTCCCGGATGTCGCGCTGCCAGCGGACACGCACACCCCAGCCAGCAATACCCCTACGGCTATGGAACGCATCATCCCCACCTCTCTTGGAAGCCAATGATATGTCGAGGGTTCAATACGCCGTCAGCGTGTCCGCGAACCGCCGCAGCTCCCGTGAGGGGAGGCTGGTATCGAGCTCGATCCAGAAGTCGTCGCGCTTGAGCACCAGATAACTGCGTCCGCCGGCCATCCACCACATGGCATCGGGCACGCCCTCCAGCGGGCGCGCCAGTGGCGGCATCGCGGGATGTGGCCCACCGCGCCGGTGCGTCAGCGTCAGATCGTCTTCCTGGCCGCGCCACACCATCCGGAACGTCGGCACGGGGCTGAACTGGATGGTGATGTCCCCCGGATGGTCGCCGAGGATCGCAGGCCGGTACGCGGGCAGGATCGGCGCGAAGCCGACCTGGTGCCTGACATCCTCAAGGCGCTCGACCACAATCGGCCCTTGCCGGGTCTCAGGAAACACCACCGGCACCGCGAGGTGCACGCCGCGCAGCACCACGAACACCGTGGCCGTGATGACGACGAAGCTTGCGACCCCTTTCAGACCAGCCATGGCAGCACCATCAACATGACGAGCGATACGGCAGGAAGCACAAAGCGAGGGAGTGGCGCATCCGCCGGCCCGCCCGCCAGGATCACGTCCACCCGTTTGCGCAATGCACTGTGCGCAGCCACGTCCCGGTCGGCAGTACTCTGATACACGCGCAGCAGCACCCGCGCGAGCAGGCGCGGGTCGCGCGCGGCCACGGCGGCCGCGTCACACGCGATCTCGTCCTCGATGCAGTACTCGCGAAACGCCCAGAGTGCGATGGGGTTGTAGCTCTGCATCAGGCGGACCACGAACAGCACATGTGTGCGCCACCATCGGCCCTGCTGCCAGTGCGCGTGTTCATGCGTGAGCACGGCGTCGAGTTCGTCGGTCGAGAGTGCCGCCAACG
>CAZLJG010000361.1:0-1210 GCA_964559545.1 uncultured Solibacteraceae bacterium
GATCGGCAACCGGGCCGCGCGGATGGCCGGGAACAGGCCGCCGATCAGGCCCAGGAGCAGCGCGTAAAACAGCCCGAGGCCCAGCAGTTCAGGCGTGACGCGGAATGCAAACGCGACCTGACTGAACGTCTGGAAGTTGATCGTGGATGTCTGGTAGCCGTTGAATCCGAAGAACGCACCGGCCCCACCGAGAATCCCGCCAAGTGCCCCGAGCGCCAGCGACTCCGCCAGCACCGACACGACCACTGACCCGCTGTTGAAACCCAACGCACGCAACGTGGCGATCTCTCGCGCGCGCGTGGACACCGCCGTATACATCGTCAGAATCGCGCCAAACACCGCGCCGATACCCATGAGCGCGGCAATGCCGAAGCCCACGCCCTGAATCAACCGGCTCAGCGACTGGGACTGCTGCGCGTAGTACTCACTCTCACGACGGACCTGCACATTGAGCTGCGGATTGGTCGTCAGAAAGTCACGAAAGCGATCGAAGTCCTCCGACGACTCAAGCCGGGCAAGCACCGACTGGTAGGAATTACCACGGCGATACACGCCCTGAAGCACGCGCGCATCCACCCAGATCTCGGTTTCAGCGACGCCCCCGTTGGCTTCAAACACCCCAACGACCGTCCACGACGACTGCCCCGACTGCACGACGTTGCCCACCGTCAGGCCGGCAAACTGCCCGCTCGCACCACGGCCGACGATGATCTCCGTGGTGCCGAACTCAAACATCCGGCCTTCGACAATGGCCACTTCATCGCGCACAGCAAACGCCGTCGGTTCAACACCACGCATCGGCACGTTCGCCGCCGTACCCGTCGACCGTTTCGGAAGATCGATGATCACGTACAACTCTGACGACGCCAGCGGCGTCTGCCCATCGCGACGGACCCCGGGTGCCTGCTTGATGAGATCGGCATCCTCGCCGCCGAAGCCGCTCGTCATTTCACTGTCCGCACCGGTCCGCATGACCAGCGCCCGCGACGGCGATCCGCTGCCTTCCATCGCCGCCGTAAATCCGGCAGCAATCGACAACACCGAGACCAACACGACGACCACGCCCGCGATGCCCACGATCGCCACGCCGGAGGAACTGAGACGCTGCGGAATCGTCCGCAGGTTCAGGAGCGTCACAGCCAGAGTCTGATTGATCCACTGCATCGTGAGCTCCTAGTTGCGACGAAGACCGTCGGTGATTTTCAGTTGC
>CAZLJG010000361.1:1310-3247 GCA_964559545.1 uncultured Solibacteraceae bacterium
GCGATCCGGATCATGATCGATCCGATGTCGCCGACCTGATTGGCAAACCCCTCGACAAACCCCTTCTCCGTCGTCGTCTTTGTTTCCGCAGACGAGTTCGCGAACATCTCGTCGAACCGCGCGCCCATGGCCTGTGATTGCGACGCGTCGGAAATCTTCACGATGTACCAGCCGACCAGGCCTTCGCCGCCGGTCCTGTTTTCGTCGAGGTAGTCGTAGCGGAAGAAGAACTGCGTCTTGTCGACGCCCTGTTCACCGTCGTAGATGCCGACGATGTTGAATTCCCAGGTGATGCCGCCGCCCTTGGGCTGCCAAATCGTGGCCTGGAGCGGCACGCGATCGCCGACCTTCCAGTCGAATCGTTTCGCCAGATCGGCGCCAACGACAGCCCCCTGACGATCATCGAGCCACGCCTTCATCTGCTCTGGTGGCAGGACGTACTCGGGATAGATCTTCATGAACGGTTCAGGATCGACGACGATCTGCGCGAAGAAGTTGGACGGATCCTGATACACGCCACCGAACCACGTGTTGTGGGTCGCGACCTCGACACCAGGCATCGACTGCAGCTGGGCCTGATACGAGATCGGCAGCGGCATGATCAGGCTCACCTTGTGGATGAGGACCAGCCGGTCGATGCCCGCAATGTCCACACCAAAGGAGAACGCGGTGCGGATCGCCATCAACACGCCAAACAGGAGGAACGCGACAAACAGCGACCCGATCGTGAAGAGGGTGCGGATCTTCTTCCGCCAGAGGTTCTTCCAAAGGAGCGGCAGGTACTTCATACCGCCGCTCCTGACGACATCAGGACACCCTTCTCCAGGTGAATCACGCGCTTGGCGCGTTCGGCAGCCCGCGGGTCGTGCGTGACCATCACAATGGTCTTGCCATGATCGCGGTTGAGCGCCTGGAGCAGGTCGAGAATTTCGTCGCCGGACTTCCGATCGAGGTCACCGGTCGGCTCGTCCGCGAGCAGCAAGGTCGGGTCGGTGACAATGGCACGGGCGATGCCGACACGCTGTTCCTGGCCACCCGAAAGCTGCCGGGGATAGTGATTCTCGCGGTCCGACAGCCCGACGACCTTCAGCGCGATGCGCACACGTTCCCGCCGCTGGGCCTTCGATAGTTTCGTCAGCAGCAACGGCAGTTCCACGTTTCGAGCTGCCGTCAACACCGGCAACAGGTTGTAGAGCTGGAACACGAACCCGATGTGCTGCGACCGCCACTGTGACAGCCGGCTGCCCGACAACCCGGCGATGTTCGCGCCCTTGATTTCGATCGAGCCGGACGACGGCGCGTCGAGGCCGCCCATGAGATTCAGCAGGGTGGTCTTCCCCGAGCCGGATGGTCCCATCAGGGCCAGGAAATCGCCCTCTGGAATCTGCAGATTGGCGCCTTGCAGCACATCGATGCGTTCGCCGCCTCGGGTGAAGTACTTATGGACGTTGTTGATATTGACGAGTGTGTTCATAGGGAATCCATCTACTTCACGGTAATCAACGACCCAGCGGCCAGCGCCGGAGGAGGTGAGACGACGACGCGCTCGCCGGCACGGAGGCCGGTCACAATTTCGAGCCGGTCGCCGTCGGTGCCGCCCACGCGGACGGCGCGGCGTTCCACGGTCTCCCCGGTCACAACAAAGACGATCGACTGGTCGCCATCCTGTCGGACGGCGCTCCTGGCAACCAGGGCAGTCGGCTGCGCTACCGGGGCATCCGCATCACCGGCGTCACGCAGGAAGGTGACCTTGACACCCATGTCCGGGAGAATCCGCGGGTCGAGCTCGCGGAACCCGATACGCACAAGCACCGTGGCCTTCTGGCGATCGGCTGTTGGCACGGTCGTGATGACGCGCGCGGGAATCTGGAAGTCCGGGTACGCATCGAGCACAGCGGTCACGGCCTGATTGCGACGCACGCGGCCGATGTAGCTTT
>CAZLJG010000362.1:0-3246 GCA_964559545.1 uncultured Solibacteraceae bacterium
CGTGGAGCTGATCGTGCGGCCCGTGGCGCTGGACCAAATGGCGCAACGTGCCGTGAACGACCTCCGGGAACGTGAACCTGGCCGGATGGTGGACGTGGTCATTCACCCCGGGCTGAAGACCGAGGGCGATCCCCGGCTGTTGACGTTGGCGGTGCAGAATCTCGTGGAGAACGCCTGGAAGTTCACGGGTACACGCGCCCACGCGCGCATTGAGTGCGGGGCGGAGTCCGTGGACGGCGCCTCAACGTATTTTGTGCGTGACAACGGCGTGGGGTTCGACATGGCGCACGCCGACAAGCTGTTCGGCATCTTTCAGCGCCTGCACTCGATGGATCACTTTCCCGGCACCGGTGTGGGGCTGGCGATCGTGCAGCGCGTGATCGAACGACATGGAGGCCGGATCTGGGCCGACGCCGTACCCGACGGTGGCGCGACGTTTTATTTCACGTTGGAGGCCACGCATGGTTGAGCCGATTCTTCTCGTTGAAGACAATCCCGACGATCGGGACCTGACGTTGCGGGTCCTGCGCCGGCACCTGCTGGCCAACGAGGTGGTGGCGGTGGCCGACGGCGCCGAGGCGCTCGAGTATTTGTTCGGCACCGGCGCCCATGCAGGGCGTGACGTGACCGACGTGCCGCGGTTGGTGTTGCTCGATCTGAAGTTGCCGAAGGTATCCGGGCTTGAGGTCCTCTCGGTCATTCGGGCCGACGAACGGACCCGGCACCTGCCCGTCGTCATCCTGACGTCGTCGGCTGAGGAGCAGGACATCGCGGCAAGTTACGACCGGGGCGCCAACAGCTATGTCTGCAAGCCGGTGGTCTTTGGAGAGTTTGCGGAGGCTGTGCGGCAACTCGGTTTGTACTGGCTCCTCCTGAACGAAGCGCCACGCAGAGGCCTGCGATGAGCCCCCCGCTGCGTCTCCTGCTGGTGGAAGACAACCTGGACGATGCCGATCTGATCCTGGCGGAACTCCGCCGGCGCGAGTGCCCGGTGGTGGCGCAGCGTGTCGAGATGCTTGCCGACGTGAAGACCGCATTGGCCAGCAGCCCGTGGGATGTCGTGCTCAGCGATTTTGGTCTGCCAGGCAACGACGGCCTCGATGTGCTGCGGATCGTCCGGGAACACGATCCGGACGTCCCGTTTCTTTTTGTCTCCGGGTCCATTGGCGAGGACGTCGCGGTGGCGGCCATGCGCGCCGGTGCGCATGACTACATTCTGAAAGACAACCTCACGCGACTGGCGCCGGCCGTCCTGCGCGAAGTGAAGGACGCGGCTGATCGCCGGGACCATCGACGCACGACGGACGCGTTGCGCCAGGTGGAGTCGAGACTCCGGCGCGTGTTCGAGTCCAGCATGCTCGGCATCGTGTTCTGGCGCCAGGACGGCACCGTGCTTGATGCCAACGCCGAATATCTGCGGTTGACCGGATTTTCGACGGAGGATCTGCGCGAGGGCCGCATCAACTGGCGCGCCCTTGTGCCGGCGCACCACGTGGACGTGCAGGCGGCCATCCGTCGCGATCTGGAAACGGCCGGTACCAGCGCGCCGGCTGAAATGCAGATTCGGACGAAACAGGGAGACCTGCGTTCCGTGTTGATTGGCTCCGTGGCTCTCGACTCGTCAGCGGACGAGGGCGCCGCGTTTGTCATGGACATGACCATCGCGACCGCGGACCGCGAGGCCAGGCGCGTCCTCGAAGAGCAGCTGCGCCAGGCGCAGAAAATGGAGCTGGCGGCGCGGTTGGCCGGAGGCGTGGCACACGACTTCAACAACCTGCTGGCCGTGATCATTCTGAGTGCAGGCCTGGCCCGTGACGATGCCCCCGAGGTCGTGCGGCCATTTCTCGACGACATCACCGGCGCCGCTGAGCAGGGAGCGGCGCTGACGCGCCAACTCCTCGCGCTTGGCCGACGTCAGGCGCTGGTGGCGAAGCCGATCGATCTCAACGAGTTGATTCACGGGCGCGAGTCGCTGCTGCGCCGCCTGGGCGGGGAGCAGGTGCAGCTCGCCCTGAATCTTGGGGCCTCGCTCGACGCGGTCACCGCCGACGAGACCCAGCTGGAACAGGTCCTCCTCAATCTCTGTGTCAATGCGCGGGATGCGATGCCGAACGGTGGTCTCCTCACGGTGCACACCAGCCATGTGGACCTGGATGAGCCCGTGTACACCGCACACGGCGCGATTCCGCCGGGCGCCTACGCGATGATGGCCGTCGCCGACAGCGGCAGCGGCATGGATCGAAAGACGCTGGCACGGATCTTCGAGCCGTTTTTCAGCACCAAGGCTGAAGGCAAGGGCACCGGTCTCGGACTCGCGGTGGTCCACGGCATCGTGACGCAGAGCGGCGGCTACATTGCCGTCTACAGCGAGATCGGGCTGGGGACGACGGTGCAGGTGTATCTGCCGCGCACGGTGGGTCGCGGGACGGCGCATGTGACGCACGCCGATCGGGAGAGCCCCGTCGCCAAGCCCGGGGAAGTCATTCTGCTCGCGGAAGATGAACCGTCCCTGCGACGGGCGGCCACCCACGCACTCGAGCGCGCCGGGTATCGGGTTTTTGCGGCGGGTGATGCGGTCGAGGCGCAGGCGGTCGCCGACCGCCACCTGGGCCGCCTCCATCTGCTGGTCACCGACGTGGTCATGCCTGGGCTGACCGGGCCGGAGCTGTTTGAGCAGCTGCGACGGCATCGTCCGAATCTCCGTGTCTTGTTTGCGTCGGGGTACCTGCCCGACCCACTCGCCAGAAAGAGCGCGGCGGTGCTCGAGGGACGATTCCTGCCCAAGCCGTTCACAATGGCCGATCTGGCGCGGAAGGTCAGGTCCGTGCTCGACGCGTAGCGGCGAGACGGTCAATCAGTTCGGCAAAGCGCTCCAGCACAATCTGCTCACCGAACAGTTCGCCGGTCTGACGCGCCGCGAGGCTCCAGTGTGTGCGCGCGTGCGTGTCCGTCGCCATGCGCGTCAGCGCGGCAACAAGCGCCGCTTCATCCTGCGCGGGCACCAGCAAGCCGTTCTGTTCGTGGACCACAAAGTCCGGCACGCCTCCGACGTTTGACGCAATGATCGGACGGCCGGCAGCCATCGCCTCGACCGCCGCGACCGGATGCGCTTCGAAGTGTGATGGCAACACGGCCACATCAGCGGCCGCCTGCAATCTGGCGATGGTTGTGTGGGGCAGCGAGCCCAGGAACGTCACGCTGCCGGCCAGGCCCTCCGACTCGACGTAGCCGCGTGCCCATGGGCCC
>CAZLJG010000363.1:0-3225 GCA_964559545.1 uncultured Solibacteraceae bacterium
CCCGGCGACCGCGAAGTGTGCCTCGAGGCGGGAATGGACGACTACTTGTCCAAACCGATCGACATTGAATCGCTGGGCGCGGCGATTTCGCGGACGTGACTCTGTCCCCGGTATTCCCGCACGGACGCCCGGCGTTGTTCACCGGCCTGATGGCGCCTTGCTGAAGGCGCCGAAGTCCGCGAGGGTCGAGACGGCCGGGTCAATCACGACCGCCGACGGCTCGGTGGCCGCCGCAAACCGCATCGTCGTCTCGCGGCCGGTGACGGCCATCTCCCGCACCACAGGAAGCGCCCCGGCCGTCTGGACCAGTCCCACGCCGAGTGTGAGCCGGTACGGGTCCGCGGCCTGCGTCTGTCGAATGGTGACCACGACTTCCTTCGTTGCGGCGTCGTACTGCCACGTCCCCGACACGGCCGGCACTCCGGCGCGATTGAGCCACTGCCGGAAGAACCACTGCAGATCCTGGCCGGAGGCCTGTTCCATCACCTGGCGGAAGTCGTCGGTCGACGCCGTGCCATTCATGTAGCGCCGGTAATACTCGCGAATCCCGCGCCAGAACGTGGCGGTACCCACCTGTCCGCGCAACATGTGCAGCACCCACGCGCCCTTCTGGTAGACCAGACCGTTGGTGGGCTCGCGCACCGCATCGTCAAGATTGACGTGGACGACGGGCGCGTTCGGCAGGCTGGTTTCCAGCCGCAGCACCGTGGCCCGCGCACGCCGCAACCCCTCGGCAAACGCGTCGCGGCCGTTCGCGTGTTCGGTGTAGAGCAATGTGAAGTAGGTCGCGAATCCTTCGCTGAGCCAGATGTCGTTCCAGTCATGCTCAGTGACGGCGTTGCCAAACCACTGGTGCGCCACCTCGTGTACGACAGGCCCGTTGCCCGCGGTGATGCCTTTTTCGCCGTAGAAGATGCTGCGGGCGTGTTCGGTGCCGCCACCCATGCCGGCCGCTTCCACGTGCGCGAGTTTCTGGTATGCGTACGGTCCGACATGGTCGACGAAGTATTCGAACGACCGGCGCGCGTCCTTCTCGAACAACGCAAAGCCCTTCTCGGCGTCCTGGGGGAACACCCAGTACTCGAGCGGCACGCCGCGCACCAGGCCTGCGTGTCTCACGGCAAACCGCGCGACCCCCACGGCGTAGAGCCACGACGAAATGGGGACGTCCTGCCGCCAATGTGTGCGGCGCTGACCGCCGTCCAGATCCGTGACTTCGACGAGGGCGCCGTTGGCAATGACCTGATAGTCGGCACGCGTCGTGATGATGAACTCGCCGGTCGCCTTGTCCGCGACGTGGTCAATCAAGGGCAGCCACTGCCGCGCGCGGTTGTACCAGTTCTCGCTGAAGGCGGTGCGATCGCCATGGATGTTATTGATGAGCCGCAGGCCATCGGCCGGAATGCCTCGATAGGTGATGGTGAACGTCACCTCCTGGCCCGCCACGAGCCCAGCGGGCATCGTCAACCGGAGTCGATTGTCGCGGTGGGTGAAGGGCACCGGCCCTGCCGACGCGGTGACGCTGGAGACGGTCATACCCTTGCCGTCAGCGCGGGGTGTGGCCAGGTCGAGGGCGATCTCGCGCAGGCCGGCCGTGAGTATCCGGAAGGTGGCCGTCGCTTCACCCTGAATCTCGTTGGAGTCGGTCGTGAGCAGTGTCAGGTGAAATGCGTAGTGCCGGGCGTCGACACCGGGCTGGCGCGGGTACGTGTCTGCCTGTAGGCCGACGGCACCCGCCACCGCCAGCAAGAGGAACACCTGAGCGGAACGGACCGGGAGTCGTGTCATGGCGCAAATCATACGTCTCCTCCGGTCGCGGCCACACGCGAGCCGAGAAGCTACTTCACACTGAAATACATCACGTTTGGAGCGTCGCTTCTGGCGGTCGCGATATCGGGGTAGCCATCGCCATTCAGATCGCCAAGCGCGATGCCGTAGACGGACCCGCGTCCATCGCCGAAACGCACCTCGGTGAACGTGCGGCCGTCGCCCCCATTAAACCAGACCGTGCCAGGCGCGCCCGCGTGTCCGATGGCAATGTCCGCGCGTCCGTCGCGATTCATGTCGGCGATCGCCATCGCGCCGACGGCCAACTTCGGATCGCCGAGCACAGCCCCGGCGACCAGCGCGCCTGAGCCGTCGTTGAGATACACGCGTGTACCTGTGCGTTCGTCTCCCACAACGAGGTCGAGCCAGCCATCACCGTTGAGGTCGCCGGCGGCGGCGGCTCGTGCGTTGGTCACCGCCGGGCCGAACGCCATCGTCTTGGCGAACCCGGCTTTGCCGTCGTTGAGGAACACCTGGCTCTGACCGCCGTCACGATGTGGTACCGCCAGGTCGATGGCACCGTCCTTATTGAAGTCTCCAGGCACGATGCTCGTGGCCGACTGTGAAGGAATGACCAGACATGGTGCCGCGTCGAAGCGGCCGACTCCGTCGTTGAGGCACACGTTACTGACGCCCCCGCGATTGGCGGCGACAATGTCCGGCCGCCCGTCACCGTTCAGATCTGCAACGGCGGCATTTCGCGTATTCCATGCGGGTGAGCCCCAGGTCCCGGCACGGCGGAAGTGGGCCTTGCCGTCGTTGAGGTACACCAACTTGTCGTCCGGACGATCGTTGCTCAGCACCAGATCGAGTGAGCCGTTGCCGTCCACGTCGGCCAGCACTGCGGAATAACTCCGGTCGGCGGTGGGGGAGAGCTCGGTCGCCACAAACGCTCCTCGGCTGTCATTGAGCAACACCCGGTCGACAAGCGGCCAGTGTCGCCCCTTGGCCAGCACCAGATCGAGATCTCCGTCCCGATCGAGGTCGCCCATGCTGACGTTGGCCGACGTCTCCGAGGTCTCCTCCAGGAGTACGGCCTGAGGGAATCGCCGAGGCTCCGTTTGCGCCTGGAGACCGGTAAGTGGCGGCCAGACTGTGATGACCGCGACGGTGACGCAGAGCAGGGCCTGGCGTGTAGTCATGATGGGGCTGACATGATAGACCTTCGCGCCCACCCCTGCAGGGACGACGGCCTGGTGGGTTACAGTGTCGGACATGCGACTCCCGATACTCATTGCAGTCCTTCTCACTGCACCCCTGGCCGCACAACAGCCGGTGCGGATGACCGCGGCCGACTACGCGCGCGCTGAACGTTTTCTCGCTCCGGCGGCCACGCCGTTGATGACAGGAGTAGCCACCGCCATGAGCTGGCTGCCCGACGGTCGGTTGCAGTACCGG
>CAZLJG010000364.1:0-3212 GCA_964559545.1 uncultured Solibacteraceae bacterium
CAGCAACTTCTTCGGCGATCGTTCTTCGTGACTGAGCGCGAGCATCAGGCCCTTGAGCTCGGCCATGTAGAGCGCGGCCGATGTGCCCTTCCCGGAGACGTCCGCGACCAACAGACCGAGGCGACGCGGTCCCAGCTCGAAGAAGTCGTAGTAGTCGCCTCCCACTTCCCTGGCGGGCACACAGAGGTCGGCGATCGACACGCCGTCGTACGCCGGCGGGCACTTGGGTAACAGCGACGTCTGGATTTCGTGCGCAATCCGCAGCTCGTCGTCGAGCCGCTGCTTCTCTCGTTGCACGTGCAGCGAGTGCTCCATGCTGGCGCTCATCAGGTTGAACTGTTTGCCGAGTGCGCCGAGCTGGTCGTCGGACTCCATCTTGATGCGATGCGTGAAGTCGCCCTGCTGGATGCGCTCGGTCCCTTCGAACAGCTCATGGACCGCGGATGTGATCTGGCGGATGAGCGAGACGCCGAAAAACAGCGCGACGCCCTGCACACTCAGAAGCAGGATGGCGAGCACCGCCAGGACCGTCATCAGGTTGCCTGCGAGGTCACTGGACTGCACCGACAGGATGCGGGCGTAGACCTTCTCCAGCGGCGCGTCGAGCCCGATGGAGACGCGACCGGCGCCACCGGTGCGCCAATCCGTAAAGTCCACCATCAGCACCGTTCGGCGATACAGCCCCAGCCACCCGCGATCGTCCTCGTCCTCGTCGTCGGCCAGCGTCCGTTCAGGCACAGGAGAGACCAGAGCGGGCACCGGCTGCGCGCCTCCCTCCTCCTGGACCGTCACGGCGACGCTGTTGATCCGAATGGTCGTTTTTTCGTCGAGGCGGGCGGCGATGTCGGTGTCCACCGGCAGGTCGACGATCACGACATGTTTGTTGTCGGGGAGCGGTACCGTCGCCCTGATGAGCAATCGCTCCGCGTCGGTGTCGCCGGCCGACACACCTTCGGGCACCATCGTCAGCAGACCCTGGAACGGTTTGAGTGCCACCCACTGGGGAGCGGAATCCGGCGCCCGCATGTGACGCCACGCGCCGGCAGTCGCCACCGGCCCTGCAGACGGCGCCGTCGCGTCCTCGACCGGGACCACGGCCAGCGAAAGATTCCGGTACTGCGTGACGAGCAATGCGTACTTGCGGGCCACCACGGCGTCAGACAGCGGCAGCGTCGTGCCAATTTCGGTCGCCGACGTCGAGGCCAGCAGGCGGACGTCTTCGATGATGTCGTCAAGCCCGTCACGGAACAGGTAGCCGGACACGTTCGCGTGCAGGATGAATCCGCCGGCCAGCACAAAAAGCCCGATCAACACCACCGGGACAAATCCCAGGAAGACGTAGGACAGGATCAGTTTTCGGCGCACGCGCCACAGAAACTCGCGCCGCTGGCGAACCACGATCAACGCGGCCAGCCACAACAGCGAGACTCGCGTGGAAAACGAGACGACTTTCCGGAAGAGTTCGACAGGAGCCGGCAGCGTCACGACCTGCTGCAACAGCCACAACACGAGCAGTGAGCCCCCGGAGAGGATCAGCAGGCGTCCTGGCAGGGTCCGAAACGGATTCAGCTGTACCGGGGCAGGCGCGGAGGCGTGGCGTGGAGATGGGTCGGAAGCCATCCGAAATTGAAAGTTGGATGATAACAGACTATCGTGCTTGGCTATGACGCTTCCGCCGAACGCCAGGTTCGCGACTATCTGCTTACATGCCGGTCAGCGCCCCGATCCCACCACGGGCGCGATCATCACTCCGATTTACCAGACGTCGACCTATGTGCAGGATGCCCTCGGGCAGCACAAGGGATACGAATACGCCCGGACGCAGAACCCGACGCGTGCGTCGCTGGAGGCGAATCTCGCGGCGATCGAGGGTGGCAAGGCGGCGTTTGCGTTTGCGTCCGGCATGTCCGCCATCCACGCCATCGTGACCCGCCTCTCCGCAGGCGACCACGCCATCGTCACCGACAACACGTACGGCGGCACGTTCCGGCTGTTCGACAAGGTGATGACGCGTTTGGGGCTCTCCTTCAGCTTTGTGGACACGTCGGACCCGAAGGAAATCGAGAAGGCCTTCACGCCCGCGACCAAGATGGTCTTCATCGAAACGCCGACCAACCCGGTGCTGCGGCTGACCGACATCGCGGCGTCTGCGGAGATTGCCCACAAACATGGCGCGTTCCTGGTGGTGGACAACACCTTTGCGAGTCCCTGCCTGCAGCGCCCGATCGAACTCGGTGCGGACATGGTTGTCCACAGCACGACCAAATACCTCAACGGCCACAGCGACTCCATCGGCGGCGTGGTCATCGCCGTGCGTGACGAACACATCGAGTGGCTGAAGTTCATTCAGAACTCTGCAGGTGCCATTCTGAGTCCGATGGATTCATCGCTGATTCTGCGCGGAACCAAGACGCTCCCCCTCCGCATGGTGCAGCACACCGCGAATGGCCTGGCCCTCGCCGAGTTCCTGTGCGAGCAGCCGAAGGTGAAGAAGGTCATCTACCCCGGTCTGCCAAGCCATCCGCAGTACGAACTGGCGCGGCGGCAGATGCCGAATGGCTGCGGCGGGATGTTGTCGTTTGAGATGGGCTCGCTGGAAGAAGCGCGCGTCGTCCTCAACAAGTTCAAGCTCATGGCACTCGCCGAGAGCCTCGGTGGCGTCGAGACCCTGGTCTGCCATCCGGCGTCGATGACCCACGCGTCTGTGCCCCCCGAGCGCCGCGCACAGATCGGCCTGAGCGACAGCCTGATCCGGATCTCCGCCGGGGTCGAGCACATCGAGGACCTCAAGGACGATCTGCGGCAGGCCCTGTCGTGATTGCGAAGATTCGCGGCTGGATCCGCGGCCTCTACGACTGGACGATGAAGTGGGCGGACACGCCGCAAAGTCTGACCGCGCTGTTTCTCATCGCCGTGGTCGAGTCGTCGGTGTTTCCAATTCCGCCGGATGTGCTCTTGATCGCCATCGTCGCGGCGAACACGCAGCGGTGGCTGAGCGCGGCGTTTTTGTGCAGCGCGGGCTCGGTGATCGGCGCAGCGATCGGCTACTTGATTGGCGCGGTCGCGTTTACGGCAGTCGGTCAGCCCATCATCGACTTCTACCACGCGCAGGACGCCTGGAACACGGTGGTGGCGACCTACAACAGCGATGTGGGAATTTGGTTCCTGATGGCGGCGGCGTTCACGACGATTCCGTTCAAGGTGGCCACGAT
>CAZLJG010000365.1:0-3187 GCA_964559545.1 uncultured Solibacteraceae bacterium
GAAGAGCTCGCCGGAGAAGTTGCGCGACAGAAACTGCGTGCCGGTGCCACCGGTGCCGTGTCCAATCCACACAGCGTTGGTGACACGACCACCCGCATCCCGGCGAGGGGTGCCCAGGGTGCGATAGTGCAGTCGCACTTCGGGCAGCATCTCGCCCGACTGGAACGTGTAGTTCCGAACCACGAAGTCGCCCTCGGTGACCTGGGGCGCTGAAGGCTGGGCCGGCGTCTGGGCCAGCGGGGCCGCGACGAACAGCGCTGTCGCCGCAACAACGAGAAGGTGTCTGAAAGCGCGCATGGTGGCGCCATTGTCACACGCTGCTACCCTGTCTGCACACACCTGCCATGTCGGAACTGCTCGGCTTCGTACCCATCCTCGCATCGGCCACTCTGGGCCTGATTTACCTGTGGATGGGGGAGGGCAGCACCGCGCTCAAGGGGGCCGGGGTCGCGGTGTTTCTGCTCGCGGCGTATCTCCAGTTCTTCTCGCCGTATCTGGTCGCCGGCGTTCTCCTCCAGGCGCTGTTGGCCCTGACCCTCGAGTTCTGGCGGCGCATGCAGGGCTGACGACCGGCCCCGCTCCCGCCTGTCAACCTTTCCGACGCCCGGCTTGTATACCCTTCAACACGACGCGCCATGGGGGCGGTCGTTCCTTCTGAAGGGTGTACGTCCATGTCATCGATGAACCTCCTGGCCTTCTGGCTCCCGGTCGGCGCCATGATCCTGATGCCGCTCGTCATCTCGCTCATCGTCATGGTGGTGATGTGGCGTGGGCTCAGCCGCAAGGCCCGCGAGTTCGGTTATCCATCGCGCGGCGCGTTCCTTCGTGCGGCTCCTGCGACCGATGAGGAAAAGCGACACGCCACCGACCTCATGCTCAAGGGCGTTGTCATCTGCCTGTTCGCATGGATGTTCCCTCCAGCGCTGCTGGTGGGCGCGTTCCCGCTCTTCTACGGCGCGCGGAAAGTCTGCTACGCCTCGATGGGCCTTGGGTTGATTGACGACCGGACGTGAGCGACAGCACCATCGCGGCGTCCGACCCGGACGCCGCCACCGTTCGTGCGGCGATTGGCGCAGTCAGACGCGGCGACCGGGAGGCCTTTGCCCCGGTCGTCGCGTTGTATCAACGCCGGCTGTTTGGTCTGGCGCTGATGATGACGCGGAATGCGGCCGCAGCCGAAGAGGTGGCGCAGGATGCATTCGTCCGGGCGTTCCTCCATCTCAAGGCCTACGATTCCCAGCGGCCCTTTTATCCGTGGCTGTCGGCCATCGCCGTACGGCTGGCGCAGAACTGGCTCGTCAAACACGCGCGCGTGACCGTGCGTGAAGGCGCGGAGCTGGACGCGGATCGCGACGTTCCGGTAGACGAAGCCGATGCGCTCGAACGCCTCATGACGAGCGAGCGCGACCGCCACCTGTGGCGCGCGGTCGCCACTTTGCCGTCGGGCGAACGGACCGCCGCGCTGTTGTTTTATCGCCAGGGCCTGTCCGTCACAGAGGCCGCCGAGGCCCTCGGCGTATCGGACGGGACCATCAAGACACTGTTGTTTCGAGCCAGGCGCCGGCTTCGCGCGCTGCTCGCTCCGGACGCTCCACGTGAGGATCAGCTATGAAAGACGAACTCTCGATTCTGCTAGCCACACTGCCGGAACCCGAGGCACCGGACACCATGACCGCCACCGTGATGGCGCGACTGGCGCGTGAAGAGGAGGCCCTGCAGGCGCCAGCCGTAGCGGTGCCCGCGCGAGGTGAGTGGTCCGCCTGGGTGCTCGCCGTGACTGGCGCGTTGGCTGTGGCCGCCGTGTTTCTGGGCGCATGGTGGGTATCGGGCCAGATGCCGACGTTGTGGGCTCCGCATTTCACCGGATCGCGTCCGGAAGCGGTGCCGCTCGCGGGATCGCTCCGTGTCTACATGGCCATCGCGCTGGTCGTGTATTTCGTCGGACTGTTCGCGCCAGTGCGCATCAGGCGCTGATAGGCTCTTCGCATGCGAGCGATCGGGCGGGTGGGGCTGGCCCTCTGGCTGTGCGCGGGCGCGAACGCAGTCTCGGCGGGGCAGCCCGGCCAGACATACGACGTGTTCCTGCCGTCGCAGTATCGCGCCGATCGCGCATGGCCCCTGTTGATGGCGTTTCATCCAGCCGCGCGTGGCCGTGACTTTATCGACCTCTATCGTGACGCCGCCGAAGACTACGGCTACATCGTCGTCGCGTCCAACGTGTCCCGAAACGGGCTGTGGGCCCCGTCGCTCGCGGCCGCGCAGGCGATGACAGCCGATGTGAGCGCGCGATATTCAATCGACCCGAGTCGTTTCTACACCACGGGCTTCTCCGGGGGCGCGCGGGTGGCCATGCAACTCGCGATCACATCCGGGAAGATCGCCGGCGTGATCGCCTCTGGCGCCGGATTTCCCGATGCGCAGGCCCGTCGACGTGTGTCGTTCGACGTGGCCGCGACGATTGGATACGACGACTTCAACTTCGGCGAGTTGCGCTCGCTGGATCGCGTCCTGACCTCGCCCCATCGGGTGTTCTATTTCGCCGGTGGTCATCGCCTGCCGCCACCGGCGGTGGCCCGGCAGGCGATTGAGTGGCTGGAGCTTCGGGCGATGGTCCGCGGTCTTCGACCGAAAGACGACGCGGTGATCGATCGGTGGTGGCAGGCCAGGATTGGGGCGGCGGAGGCGGAGTCGGCTCCGGAGATCCGAGCGGTGCGGTTGCAGGAGGCGGCCGAGGATTTTCGTGGCGTGCGCGATGTCACTGAGGTGGATCGCCGGGCGAAGGCGCTTCTGGGTCAGCCCGAGGTGAGGCGTGCGTTGAGCCGTGAGCGCGATCGTGACGCGGCCGAGGCTCGGCTTCTGACTGAGATCGCCACGCTTGAAGCGGCACTGTCGTCAGACGACACCCATGCCCATGCCCTGATGCGATTGCGGGCGCTCATCACCGATGTGCACAAGAAAGCGACGACGGACGGGGAGTCGCCTGAGGGCCGCTCGGCCCGCCGCGTGCTCGTCGCGGTCACGGCCGGGGCCTCCGAGCGTGTGTCGGATCCGGACTACCTGAAGATGGTCCAGGCGTTCCGGCTCCGGTAGCGCGGGTTACGCGGCCGCCAGCAGACTGAGTCCGCCGAGGGCCAGCACCACGCCAATGACGATGAGCACAAAGTTGAGTCGCATACCGCGTTCCGTT
>CAZLJG010000366.1:0-3177 GCA_964559545.1 uncultured Solibacteraceae bacterium
GGTGAGGTCGTCCATCTCCCGCTGCAGTTCCAGTTCTTCCGGAGACGGCGGCGGCGGTGGCGGCGGCTCGTCCGCTTCGATCCGCACATCGCGGTAGACATCGAAGCCGGTGCCGGCCGGGATGAGACGGCCCATCGTGACGTTTTCCTTGAGGCCGCGCAGGTAGTCCATCTTGCCCGAGATGGCGGCCTCGGTGAGGACGCGCGTGGTCTCCTGGAACGACGCCGCCGAGATGAACGAGTCGGTCGAGAGCGACGCCTTCGTGATGCCCAGCAGGAGCGGACGGCCCTTCGCCGGCTGCCCGCCATTGGTCAACACGCGCTCGTTCTCTTCCGTGAACCGGAACTTGTCCACCTGTTCGTCGATCAGGAATTCGGTGTCGCCGACATCCTCGACCTTCACCCACCGCATCATCTGCCGAACGATGACTTCGATGTGTTTGTCGTTGATGCCGACGCCCTGCAGACGATAGACCTCCTGGATCTCGTTGACCAGGTATGCCTGCAGTTCCTTCTCGCCGAGCACGGCCAGAATGTCGTGCGGGTTGCGCGGACCGTCCATGAGCGGCTCACCCGCGGTGACGCGGTCGCCTTCCTGCACGTTCACATGCACGCCGCGCGGCAGTGAGTATTCCTTCGCATCGCCACCATCATCCGGCACGACAAGAATCTTGCGCATGCCCTTGACGATGCCGCCCTGACGGACCACACCATCAATTTCCGAGATGACGGCCGTCTCACGCGGCTTGCGCGCTTCGAACAGTTCGACGACACGCGGCAGACCGCCCGTGATGTCCTTCGTCTTCGTGGTTTCGCGCGGAATCTTCGCGACCACGTCGCCGGCCTGCACCTCTTCGCCGTTGGTGACCATCAGGTGGGCATTCGACGGCATGTGGTAGCGGTTGATCAGCTTGCCGTCGGGGCTCACGATTTCGATCGCCGGCTGCTTCTTCTCGTCCGGCGAGTCGACGATGATCAGGCGCGACATGCCCGTGATTTCGTCCACTTCCTCGTGGACGGTCACCTTGTCGATGATGTCCTTGAAGCGGACCATGCCGCCGCCCTCGGTCAGAATCGAGAACGTGTACGGATCCCATTCGACCAGGACCTGACCCTTCTCGACCGTCTGGCCGTCCTTCACCTTCAGGCGCGCACCGTAGACCACGGAGTAGCGCTCGCGCACCACACCCTTGTCGTCCACGATGTTGATCGAACCCGAGCGGTTCATGACGATGAGTGCACGCGTCGGCGCCACCGTCTTGTCGTCGTGCCGTTCGCGGCCTTCGACCGTCTGGAGCCCGTCGAACCGCACCACACCCTTGTGGCGCGTCTCGATGGTGGACTGGTCAGCGACGCGCGAAGCCGTGCCACCGATGTGGAACGTACGCATCGTGAGCTGCGTGCCGGGTTCGCCGATGGACTGCGCGGCAATGACGCCGGCCGCCAGACCCATTTCCACCATCTTGCCGGTGGACAGGTCGCGTCCGTAACACTTCGCACAGACGCCGCGGCGCGCCGCACACGTCAACACGGAGCGGATCTTCACGCGTTCGATACCCGCGTCTTCGATCGCATCCGCGAGCTTCTCGTCGATCTCGCCGGCCGCCGGCACCAGCACCTGGCCCGACGACGGATCGGTGATGTCCTCGAGGGCCACGCGACCGACGATGCGGTCACCGAGCCGTTCGACGATTTCACCACCCGAGTCCACGATCGCGCGCGCTTCGAGACCATCGAGCGTGCCGCAATCGGTTTCGCTGATGATGACGTCCTGCGCGACGTCCACGAGACGACGCGTGAGGTAGCCGGAGTCGGCCGTCTTGAGCGCCGTGTCGGCCAGACCCTTACGGGCGCCGTGCGTGGAGATGAAGTACTCCATGACGGTGAGGCCTTCGCGGAAGTTGGCCGTGATCGGCGATTCGATGATTTCACCGGACGGCTTCGCCATCAGACCGCGCATGCCGGCCAGCTGACGAATCTGCTGCTTCGAGCCTCGGGCGCCCGAGTCGGCCATGACGTAGACCGGGTTGAAGCTGCGACCCGACTTGTCGAGCGCCTCCATCTCCCCGAACATTTCGTCGGCGATCTTTTCGGTGACTTCCGACCAGATCGCGATGACCTTGTTGTAGCGCTCGCCGTTGGTGATCGCGCCGTCCTGATACTGCCCTTCGACCTTGATGACTTCGTCGCGTGCATCCTGCACGAACTCGCCCTTCTTGGCCGGGATGATCAGGTCGTCGATACCAATCGACATGCCCGACTTCATGGCATACAGGAAGCCCGTGTTCTTCAGGCTGTCGAGCATGCGCACGGTCGGTTCGAGTCCGAAGTGCAGGTGGCAATAACGCACCGCCTGCTGGAGGCCCTTCTTCTTGAGCAGACCGTTGATGAACGGCATCTCCGACGGCAGCGCTTCATTGAAGATGACGCGGCCGACGGTGGTCGTGATGATCGAGTGGTTGATCGCGATCTCCGTGCCGTCGAGCACGTCCTGGGAGTCGCGGCCACCGGTCAGGTCGATCATGCGACCGGTGTAGCGCAGACGAATCGGCGTCAGTGTTTCCACTTCCCCCGCTTCGAGCGCCAGCAACACGTCGTCGACCGACGCGAAGACACGGCCTTCACCCTTGGCGCCGACCTTGGCCTTCGTCAGGTAGTAGCAACCGAGCACGATGTCCTGCGAGGGCACCGCGATGGGCTGGCCTGAGGCCGGCGACAGGATGTTGTTGCTCGCCATCATCAGCACGGAGGCTTCGATCTGCGCCTCGGGCGACAACGGGATGTGCACGGCCATCTGGTCACCGTCGAAGTCGGCGTTAAACGCCGTACACACGAGCGGGTGGATCCGGATGGCTTTGCCTTCGACCAGCACGGGCTCAAACGCCTGGATGCCCAGACGGTGGAGCGTCGGCGCGCGGTTGAGCAGGACCGGATGTTCCTTGATGACTTCTTCAAGGATGTCCCACACTTCCGTGCGCTGCTGTTCGACCATCTCCTTCGCCTGCTTGATCGTGGAGACCAGGCCCCGCGCTTCAAGCTTGTGGTAGATGAACGGCTTGAACAGTTCGAGCGCCATCTTCTTCGGCAGGCCGCACTGGTGCAGCTTCAGCTCGGGTCCGATGACGATGACCGAACGGCCGGAGTAGTCCACGCGCTTGCCGAGCAGGTTCTGACGGAA
>CAZLJG010000367.1:0-3165 GCA_964559545.1 uncultured Solibacteraceae bacterium
ACGTGCCGAGGCCGATCGCCGCGTGTGCGGCCATCACGACCCAGAACGGCACCTCAAACGTGGAGAGGTACCCGCCGGCGACCAATGCGCCCGTGATGATCCCCATCGTCTTCTGCGCGTCGTTGGCGCCATGCATCAGGCTGAAGGCAGCCGCCGAGGTCAACTGCAGCCGGCGGAACCACCGATCCACGCGCATCGGAGTCGTGTGACGGAACATCCAGAAGATGCTCGACATCAACACGAGCCCGACGATCAATCCGACCATCGGGGCCACGACGATGAAGATGAGGGTCTTGGTCCAGCCGGACGCAATGATGGCGCCGAAGCCCCCTTTGGCCACCGCGGCGCCGGCGTAGCCGCCAAACAACGCGTGCGACGAGCTGGTCGGCAATCCGAAGTACCAGGTAATCAGATTCCAGACGATCGCCCCGGTCAGGCCGGCCAGGATCACGGCATAGGTGACGATGTTCAGATCCACCATGCCGGACCCGACAGTCTTGGCGACGGCCGTGCCGAAGAAAAATGCCGCGACGAAGTTGAAGAAGGCCGCCCACATGACGGCGTGCCCCGGCGAGAGCACCCGCGTCGAGACCACCGTCGCGATCGAGTTCGCGGCGTCGTGAAATCCGTTGATGTAGTCGAAGACCAGAGCGACGAATACGACCAGGGTGATCGTCGCGAGTGCGGTATCCATCCGGTCTACCCGTGTTTAACGACGACGCCTTCGATGACGTTGGCCACGTCTTCGCAGCAGTCCGTGATTTGCTCAAGCACATCCAGCAGGTCTTTGGATTTGATGAGCTCGATCGGATCGGTCACCGTGTCGAACAACGTCTGAATGGCGACCTGATAGGCGCGGTCAGCCTCGTTTTCGAGACGATTGATTTCCACCGCATGGGGATGCACCGGCATCTTGTTGGCGAGGGCGTCCATCGCCGCATGCAGCCGTTCTGCGGACTGTGTGACGGTGTGGCACAACTCGCGCGCCCCTGCCGGCACCTTGGTGATCCGGTAATTCCGGACGAGGGACGCGGCGTGGTCAATCGCATCCATGACGGTGTCGAGCGTCGTCGCCATCATGTAGAGGTCTTCGCGGTCGAAGGGCGTGATGAACGTGCGATGGAGGCGCTGGATGGTGTCGTGCGTCAGCGTGTCGCAGCGATGTTCCGCATCCCGGATGACGTCGATCTTCCGATCATCAGGCGGGTCGGAGGCGAACATCTCCTTGAGATGTTCGGCGGCCTTCTGGATCTCGCCGGTTGTGGACTTGAACAACACGAAGAAGTGTTCTTCTCTTGGAACAAGGCTGAACCGGAAACCCACGATACCCCCAAAGGCTGCCCACAGGCGAAGTTCGCACGAAGGCGAAGTAACGTCAGTGTAACGGAAACGGCCGATTGCACGAAATCAGGCGTAACGCCAAATTAACGGCCGTGACACGCCACAGAAACGGGGCCTCCCTACTCTGAACTGGCAATGCCAGCCACCAGCCCGACCCGCATTCTTGTTGTTGACGATGAGATGGATATTGCGGGGTTGATCAAACACAGCCTGGAACGCGCGGGTGATGTGGAGGTCCGGGTCGTGAACAGCGGGGATGCCGCGCTCAAGTCGGTCAACGAGCAGATCCCCGATCTGATGATTCTTGATTTGAATCTGCCGGTGGTGTCGGGCACCGAGGTCTGCCGGCTCCTGCGCGCCAAGCCCGCCACCGCGCAGTTGCCGATCATCATGCTGACCGCGCGTACCGGTGAAACCGATCGGGTGACCGGCCTCGACCTGGGGGCCGACGACTACATCACCAAGCCGTTCAGCCTCCGCGAACTGGCCGCTCGCGTGCGTGCCGTGCTTCGACGCAAGACCAACGGCGCCAACGGCGAAGCGCAGGTCTACCAGGGCCAGCATCTCTTCGCGGACTTCGACGCCGTGGTGGTGACTGTGGATGGGGAGTCCGTGCGGCTGACGCGACGCGAGTTCGAGTTGTTGAAGTGCCTCGTCGAGAACCGCAACCGGGTGTTATCGCGCGATCGGCTGCTGGAACGCGTGTGGGGCTACGACCACTACGTGGAGACGCGGTCGGTGGACGTACACGTCGGACGCCTGCGGTCCAAACTCGGCGTCGTCGGGCCGCAGATTGAGACCGTCGTCGGTCTCGGTTATCGATTCGTGGAATAGGCCGGAACGGCGTGCAGGTCGAAGACCTGCAGAGCGCGTTCGACGCGATGCCAGTCCGAGTATTCCTGGGTGCGCACGACGGTCCTGTCATGCGTTTCCCGCACCTCCCACCCGTTTGCCGTCTTGGTGACAATCAGCATCTCGGTATGGCCTGAGGTCGTGCGTTCGCGGGTTTCCATCTCTGCTCCCTTGCGCTCGTGTACTGCGTTAGTTATCGCAGTACCCGAGGCGTTCGTATGTAAACTCTTGGTAACAAGTCCGTAACGGTCAATTTCGGCCTGGAAACAGGCGATCCCAGGCAAACAGCGCGAAATTCCTCGCATCGGAATTCATCGCCACAAGCACACCTCCCGGAAATCCCGGCAGCGGCGCTGATGTCACTTCAATGCCGTCCGTGGCATCGGCAGTCGTTCGCGCCTCCGCGACCACGGTGTGCTGGTGCGGATTCCCTGGCTCCCCTTCCCGACGGTACAGCTTGAACGTTGAGCCACCGGGAATCTGGTCGGTGGACACCAGGTAGCCCGTGCCATCCGGCTTGGCGTAGATCGCCAGGCCTTCGCGATCCAGTTGGTAGCCGTCGAGGCCAAACACGGCCAGTTCACGCGCCGCGTCCGCGTGATCCGGATCGACGTGCCACTTGTGGATCCCGTGGCGTTCGTCCGCGTAGTAGACAAATCCAAGGGCATCGTCCACCACGATGGCTTCGATCTCGCCGGCCTCACCAGGCTCAGCGCCCTTTTCACTGAAGTTGCCGAAGCGTCTGACGAGTGTGCCGCTGATGCCGGCTCCTTCCGTGCTGTCGATGCGGTACTGCCACAGGTAGTTGGCGGCAGGCCCCAGCTTCGGTGCCACGACGGCAAACAGCACACCGTCGGACGGGCGTTTGTAGAGGGCGATGCCCATTGGTTCGGAGAAGTCTCCCGTCTGCCCGTCGAGCACCGGGATGGTGCCGAGTTCGACGAGTCCGGATCCGTCGGCCGCGATCTCGAA
>CAZLJG010000368.1:0-3149 GCA_964559545.1 uncultured Solibacteraceae bacterium
CGAACCGCGCTCTTGGCGACCAGTGCGGTGGGCTGTGCAACCGGTGCATCCGGGTCCCCGGCCTCTCTGAGGAACGTGACCTTGACACCCATGTCCGGGAGGATGCGGGGGTCGAGCTCGCGGAAGCCGATGCGCACCAGCACGGTCGCCTTCTGGCGATCGGCCGTCGGCACCGTGGTGATGACCCGCGCGGGAATCTGGAAATCCGGATACGCATCGAGCACGGCGGTCACGTCCTGATTGGGGCGCACCCGGCCGATGTAGCTTTCGTTCACGTCCACTTCGATCTCAAGTGACCGCATGTCAACGATCGTGCAGATACCGGTGCGCGTGAAGCCGCCGCCGGCCGAGACGGGCGAGACCATTTCGCCCGCCTGCGCATCACGCGAGATCGCCACGCCGCTGAAGGGGGCACGAATCACCATATCGTCGAGATTGGTCTTCTGAAGGGCAACCTGGCTTTCTGCGACAGAGACCTGCTCTCTCGCCGAGGCAATCCGGGCCACCAGGGAATCAACTTCGGCCTGCGCGCGATCCACGTCCGCGCGCGTCCCGATGCCGTCCTTCACCAGCTGCACAAATCGGGCGAGCGTCACGCGCGCCTCTGCGAGCCGCACTTCGCTTTCGCGCATGTTGCCGCGCGCGGCCTCTGCCTGTGCTTCCACCAGCGCCAACGCGGCACGGGCCGTGGAATCGTCCAGCCGCGCGAGGATCTGGCCCTGGCGCACGGCCATGCCCTCCTCGACGTTGACCTCAATGACCTTGCCGGTGACCTTCGAGGACACTGTGGCCCGCCGACGCGCCGTCACGTAGCCGGACGCGTTCAAGACCGTGGCCTGGGTGCCGGCCGCCCGTTCGCTGACCACGGCGACCTCAACCTCGATCGGCTGTTCGCGCGTGACCCACGTCCAGCCCGCGTAGCCGCCGCCGGCCAGCAGGATCAGGATCACCACCCACTTCACCCATCCGGAGCCCTCCTGGGCATCCATGGGCGCGCGCTCGATCTTCAGCGCGGCCAAATCATCCTTCAGTTCAGTCACGACACCTTCCCCACAGTCAAAAGGGGTCCACTCTATGCAAAGAAAAGGCGAAAATCAACACGCACGGATCAGCCGGGCTTCGGCCCGACGGGACCAGCCGGGCTAAAGCCCGGCTGCTCCGAACCCAGAGTCCGAATGTGTTGATAGTGACGAAAGGCGCCCAGGAAGGGCGCCTGTAAATCGGTGAGTGGTGGCGACTGGCCGGTTACCGGCCCGGGACCCCGAGCCAGCCGCGGGTCAGGTAGTCGCCCATGGTGATGCCGAAGAGGATGATCAGCCAGACAAACCCGGAGGCCGCGACCACCTTCGTCAGCGGCGTGTTGTACTTCACGCCCATGAAGAACAGGATGACCAGCAATGCCTTGGACACCGCGACCGCCAGGGCGATCGGAGTATTCATCACACCGAGGTCCACACGCGCGATCGCCACGGTGACGATCGTCAGGACACACAGCGAAAAGAACACCGAGTAATAGAGGCCTTTTGAGCTGACGTGTGACATGGCTTTTTAGTGATGCTTCCCGATGAGGTACAGGAGCGGGAAGAGGAAAATCCAGACGATGTCGACGAAGTGCCAGTACAGGCCCGTGACTTCGACCGGGGCAAAGTAGTCCGCGTTGAACTGGTTCTTCCAGGCCATCCGCAGAATGATGAACAACAGCACGATGCCCACCACCATGTGGAGGGCGTGAATGCCCGTCATCATGAAGTAGAGCGAGAAGAACAGCTGCTGCGACGGATCGCGCGCCGGATCAAAATGGGCGCCCGGCACCAGGTGGTGCTCAAACTTCGCGGCGTACTCGAAGTATTTGACGATCAGGAAGATGCTGCCGAAGATGATCGTCAGAATCAGGTTGGCGATCTGCGCCATCCGGTGACCGACCTGCGCCGCCCGCACCGCCAGCGCCATCGTCAGTGAGCTGACGATCAGCACGAGGGTGTTGACGCCACCGAGCACTTCGTTGAGTTCGTTGCTGCCCGCCAGCCACGCATCCGGATACATGTTGCGGTAGAGCAGGTAGGCCATGAACAGGCCGCCGAAGAACATGACTTCGGTGACCAGGAACACCCACATCCCGAGGATCGAGGCCTCGAGCTGCTGCGCCATGTTGTGGAAATGGTGCTGCAGCTTCGGGTGATGCGCCTGATGGTCTGCGTGCACGTCTGGAGCTGACACGTTAGACCTCCCCTGCCTTCTTCGCGTGGGTGCTCTTGGCTCCCCGGCCCGCGTAGTTGTAGGCGTCCTCGGTCACGATCGGATCGTGCTCGAAGTTCAACGTGATTGGTGGCGATTGAATCTGCCATTCAAGACCGGTCGCGCCCCACGGATTGGGTGGCGCGTTGCGCGGCTTGAAGAGCGAGGCGACCAGGTAGAACACGATCAGGGCGTAACCCAAACCGAGCACACCGGCACCGGCGGTCGACAACACATTGAGAATCTGGAAGTCTTCCGGATACGCGTGATACCGGCGCGGCATCCCGAGATACCCCAGCACAAACTGCGGGAAGAACGTCAGGTTGAACCCGACAAACACCAGCAGCGCGGAAATCTTGCCGAGCGTCTCCGGATACATCCGGCCGGTCATCTTCGGCCAGTAGAAGTGGATGCCGCCGAGGAACGCCATGATGGCGCCGCCGACCATGATGTAGTGGAAGTGCGCCACGACGAAGTACGTGTCGTGCAGGTGGACGTCGAGGCCCATCGTGCCGAGGAACAGGCCCGTCAGGCCGCCGATGAGGAACAGGCCCATGAAGCCGATGACCCAGTAGGTCGGCGACTCCCAGGTGACCGAGCCCTTGTACATCGTCGCCGTCCAGTTGAACGTCTTCACGGCGGACGGCACGGCGACGATCATCGTGATGATTGAGAACACCAGACCGGCGTAGATGGACTGGCTGCTCACAAACATGTGGTGGCCCCACACGAGGAAGCCGATGATGGCGATGGCGAGACTCGAATACGCCACGAAGCTGTAGCCGAAGATCTGCTTGCGCGAGACCGCCGCAACGAGTTCCGAGACCACACCCATGCCCGGCAGGATCATGATGTAGACGGCCGGGTGCGAATAGAACCAGAACAGGTGCTGGAACAGGACCGGGGCGCCGCCC
>CAZLJG010000369.1:0-3139 GCA_964559545.1 uncultured Solibacteraceae bacterium
TGCGGCTGGCTCCTGAGCCAATCCCGCACCACGACCGCTTCGTCTGCGGTGGTTCGCACAAGAGACTCCGGCGTGACCAAGGCCGACGCCGGCACCCCTAGCGCCTCCAGCAACGCCAACCGGTCTCCGTATTCGCCTCGAACCACGATGCCTCGGGCACGCAGGGCCTCGCGCGCGGGCCCCTCCGGTTCCCGGGTCACAAGAATCCGCCTCGCCCATCCCGCTTTGTAGAGGTCAGCCGCTTCGATCTCACGCGAGGGAAAGCCGCCCGCCAATACGACAAGCAGATCCACGCGCTCCAGCGGATCGATGTGCACCAGCTGACGCCCGATCGCATTCAGGATCGGCGCCCGCGCGACATACAGGACGCCGGCCGCTAGCCCTGCGACGAGCGCCACACCCACGGACCAGCGAAACAGCCGGGCGACGCTGAGCTCGATCGTCCATGTGCGCCGGTACCAGGGGCGACGTTCAGCCACGACGCACCTCGGACTGGAGAATCTCAGCGTAACGATCGATCGTCCGAGCCCGGTCGAACCGGGAGTCGTAACAGGCCCTGGACCTGGCACCAATCGCCGCGCGTTCCTCGGCCGGCAGTCCCGCCAGATCCGCAATGGCCGCCGCCATGCCCGCGCCATCACCGGGCGCAACGACACGGCCGGCGCCTGCGCCGGTAATCAGCTCAGCCGACGCGCCTGACATCGCGCACACAATCGGCCGCCCTGCGGCGAGGTAGGCAAGAATTTTTGTCGGAATCGCGTGTTCGGCCACCAGCGAGGGCCGGACCAGCACCAGCAACGCGTCGGACGCCGCAAACACATCGGGCATCAGGCTCGCAGGATGTGCGCCGGCAAACACAACGTTCGACAACCCGCGGCGCGCAACCTCCGACTCCAGCCGGACACGGTCAGACCCGTCGCCCACAAACAGGAAGACGATCGACGGGTCGTGCCGCAGGCCGTCAGCCGCATCAATCACCGTGTCGAGGTTCTGCACGATGCCGAGGTTGCCGGCGAACGTGGCGACGAACCGATCACGGAGACCGAATCGTTCCCGGATGTTGATGCCCGACGGCATCGCGTTGGCAATGCGCTCATCCAGCCAGTGTTCGGCGACTTCGATCTTGCCAGCCGGCACGCCACGGTCCGCGACAAGGTATTCCTTCGCCTGCCGGCTGACCACGAGGATGCGGTCCGCGCGCTTGTAAGCCCAATCAGCAAGTCGATACAGTGCGTCCACGACGCGCCCGGGCCGCATCATGCCGGCCGCCAGCGCGCTTTCGGGCCACAAGTCCTGCAAGTCAAACACAAACGGAATGCGTTTCAACCGGCTGATGACCCACGCCGACACGCCGACCGTCAGCGGCGGGTGCCACACGTAGAGCACGTCACACTTCGGCGTCAGCACGGCCGCGAGCATGGACGAGAACATCCACGACACGTAGTTCACCATGCGCAGCAGTGAGTTCGTGGAGTGGTAGGGATAGATGTAGGTGCGGAGGATCGGCACACCGTCGCGCACTTCACGTCGCCACAACGCCAGGCGATACCCGTCGTAGACCTTCCCTGACGGATAGTGCGGGAACGCGGTCACCACCTGCACCTGATGCCCCCGACGCTGGAGCTCGCGCGCGAGTTCCCCGGTCTTCGGAATGGGTTCAGGGTCGTGGTAGATGCTGAGAATCAGAACCCGCATGGACGGGCCCTTCAGCCACGCGATCGGTGCGGCGCCAGGCCCAGCACAATCCGCGCCACGGTGGATGACACGTCGGTCGCCAGATACTCGGCCGGCGGCGTCCACACCGGCGGCAACGCCAGCACCGCCGCCGTCGCCCGCTCGATGTCATCCGGATCGGTGCCCGCGATCATGTTGCTGCCGGCTTCGAGTGTTTCCGGCCGCTCGGTTGTGCGTCGCAGCGTCACATTGGGCACGTGGAAGAGCGCGCACTCTTCCTGCACGGTGCCGCTGTCCGAGAGCACTGCCCTCGCCTGTTTCTCGAGGCTGATGAAGTCGAAGAACCCAAACGGCGCCAGGAGCCGCACACCTGGGTCCACCACGATGCCGGCCTGCTCCAGCCGCACACGCGTCCGTGGATGCACACTCACCACCACCGGCTGCTGATACTTCCGCGCAATACGTCCGAGCCCGTCCATCAGCCCGGCCAGCGTGACGGGATCGTCCACACACTCCGCCCGATGCGCCGTCACAAGGAAGTATTCGCCGGCCGTGAGCCCCAGCGTCGTGAGGATGGTGGATGCCGCGATCGCCTTCGCGTGCCGTTCGATCACTTCGAGGATCGGATTCCCGACAACAAAGATGCGGTGCCGCGCGATGCCTTCGCGTTCAAGATTTTTTGCGCTGCGCCACGTGTACGGCAGCAGCACTTCACTCGTGTGATCGATCAGCCGCCGATTCACTTCTTCAGGCACGCGGTCGTCATAACACCGGTTGCCGGCCTCGAGGTGATACACCGGAATGCCCCGGCGCGCCGCCACGATCGAACACAACGCACTGTTGGTATCACCAAGCAGCAGCAGCCGATCCGGCTTCGCCTCACCGAGCCAGCGATCCACGTCACCGAGAATGCGTCCGACCTGCTGGCCGAAGTTCGGCTCGACGATGCCGAGTTCCACATCGGGGGCGCGCACACCGAGCTCGCGGAAGAACACGCCGCTCAGTTCGTCGCTGAAGTTCTGGCCGGTGAACACCACGGACAGGCGGCAGAGCCCGTCCAGCCGGCGAATGATCTCGCTCAGCCGGATGACCTCCGGCCGTGTCCCCATCACCAGACCTATGTGCATGATTCCTCGTCTCGTGCCATCTCATCGACCAGTGCGGGCCATGACTCCATGGTGATCCCGGTCGCGGCCACAAATCGACTGCCATCGAGGCTGCGGTCACTCACCGGTTCATCAACACCCCGGATGCTGATACCGAACTTGTACCGATCGTTGATGAGGTGCAGCAGGTCGTGTTTCGAAATCGGGGTCGTCGCCACGTGATACAGGCCCGACAGCGCCGGATGCTGATCGAGGACCGTCTCGATCACCCGCGCCAGCCTGATGGTCGGCAGCCCAGGGAAGATCACCTTGCGATAGCCGTCGGCCGTCTTTCCAGCCCGGCTGCGAATCCACTCGAG
>CAZLJG010000370.1:0-3123 GCA_964559545.1 uncultured Solibacteraceae bacterium
AGGTCCCAGCGCCGCCGGATGCGATCACAGGAATGTTGACCGCCGTGCTCACTGCGGCGGTTAGGACGCAGTCGAATCCGGACTTGGTGCCGTCGCGATCGATCGAGGTCAACAGAATTTCGCCCGCACCGAGTGCCTCCGCCTCCCGCGCCCAGCCGACCGCATCGCGATGCTCCTTCTGTGTGCCACTCCGTGAAAGCACCGTCCATGTCTGTGTGTTGGACCCCTGGACCCCTAATGCATCTATCGCCACGATGACGGCCTGGCTGCCATAGACCTGCGCGATGTCAGTGATGAGTCGCGGCGTCTTGAGCGCGGCACTGTTGATCGACACTTTGTCGGCACCTGCATCGAACACGGCCTTGGCAGCATCGAGCGATCCGATGCCTCCACCGACGGTCAGCGGAATGAACAACTCGCTGGCAACGGCGCGAACGGTGTCGAGAAACGTCCGGCGGCCCTCAAGCGTGGCGGTCACGTCGAGCAGCACCAGTTCGTCGATGCCTTCGACGTTGTACCGGCGCGCGAGGGCGACGGGGTCGCCGGCGGTTCGGAGTCCCTCGAAGTTGATCCCTTTGACCACTTCGCCGTTGCGCACGTCGAGGCACGCGATGAGTCGTCGTGTCAGCATCTCAGCGACTCCCACCAGCGATGGCGACGAATGCGCGAAGCACCGCGAGGCCGGTGTCGCTGGACTTCTCCGGATGCCACTGCGCACCAAACACGCGTCCGCGCTCCACCACAGAAGCGAAGGGCACGCTGTGCGTGGTGGTCGCGACACATTCCGGTCCGACGGGTGCCGCGTAGGTGTGGGTGAAGTAGGCGTACGCGTGATCTGGCACTGCTGCGAGCAGTCGCGACTCGCTGGAAGTGCGGTCGAGGGCATTCCATCCGACGTGTGGGATCTTGACGAGCGTGCCGTCGAGGCGGCGGCATCGACCAGTGAACAAGCCGAGCCCGTCGAGTGTGGGCGCCTCCTCGCTGCCTTCGAAGAGCCACTGCATGCCGAGGCAGATGCCGAGCAATGCGGCGCCCGCGTTGAGTCTGGTGGTGATGGCGTCGCGCCAGACCGTGGTTAATGCACCTGTCGCCGCGAAGTGACCCACGCCGGGAATGAGGATTGCGCGGCTCGCGGCAATGGTCTCCGGGGATGTGGCCACGCGGGGCTCGGTGCCGACGACCCGCAGGGCCTTTACGACCGATGCGAGGTTGCCGGCGCCGTAGTCGATGACATCCACCACCATCACAGCAGGCCTTTGGTGCTCGGGAGCAGGCGCGCGAGCTGTTTGTCCTTCGAAACGGCAGCCCGGAGCGCGCGGGCGAACGCCTTGAACGACGCCTCCACCTTGTGATGGCTTGACCGGCCGTACATCACCTTGATGTGGACGTTCGCGCGGGCCGCAGTGGCGAACCCTTCGAAAAAGTCCTGCACGAGCTCGGTCTGCAGGTCGCCGACTCTGGCGGCCGGAGATTTGAGGTCCACGACGCAGAAGGGGCGGCCAGAAAGATCGATGGCTGCGACGGACAGCGTTTCGTCCATCGGCATGACGAAGTATCCGGCGCGATTGATGCCGCGTTTGTTGCCGATGGCAGTGGCGACGGCTTCGCCGAGTGCGATGCCGGCATCTTCCACGGTGTGGTGCTGGTCCACGTGGAGGTCGCCCTTCACGCGGAGTGTGAGATCGAACCCGCCGTGTTTGGTGACGAGTTCCAGCATGTGGTCGAAGAACCCGATGCCGGTCGACACGTCATACCGTCCCCGGCCCTCGAGGGTGAGACGACCATCGATCTGTGTTTCGGTCGTGTGGCGGTTAATCGTGGCTCGACGCAAGGATGGCCTCCAGTGCCTGTAGACAACGGTCGGTCGCGTCGATCGTGCCGGCGCTGATGCGGACGCAGCCGTCGCATCCCGGCGCCGACGATCGGTCGCGGATGAAGATGTCGCGCCCGGCGAGTTGCTCGACGAGTTCTGACGCAGCGCTGCCGACGCGGATGAGCACGAAGTTGGCCTCGCTGCGCCAATAGGTGAAGCCGTGGCGATCGCAGAACGCGTAGATACGGTCCTTCGACTCCGTGGCCTGGGCCACATAGTCCGCGACCCACTGGGGATCATCGAGCGCCGCCGTGAGCGCGGTTGTCGCGGCGATGTTGAGGCTGAACGGCGGCAGCAGCGCGCGCAATGGCGCGAGCGTGTCGGGGTGCGCGACGAGCGCGCCGATGCGCAGCGCGGCCAGTCCATGTGCCTTGGCGAACGTGCGGCCCACGACGACATTGCGATGCCGCTCGAGTGCCGGACCGATGATCGTGCGGCCCGAAAAGTCCGCGTACGCCTCATCAACCAGCACGAGCGTGTCAGGCGCCGCCGCCGCGATTGTTTCAATCGCGCCGGCGGGGATCCCGAGTCCCGTCGGGTTGTTCGGGTCGGTGAGGTACACGACGCCTGCGCGCGGCGCGGCCGCGCGCAGGTCGTCGAGGGGGAACGCGAAGTCCGCCTGTGGCGGAATTCGCGTGATCGGGAGTCCGGCGGCGCTGGCGAAGCCGGCGTACATGTCGAACGCCGGCTCGGGGAACAGCGCGCCCCGAAAAAGTCTCCCGACGTCTTTTTCGTCGCCGCCAGGGCGGCGACGACCTGGAGGCCCTCGTCGAGACCGTTCACAAGCTGAACCCAGCCTGCCGGGACGCCGAAGTGCGCCTCCACTCGCGCGGTCACGGCCGCGTAGTCAGGGTAACTCGCTAGCTCTATTGGAGTTAGCGCGCGCAGAGCTTCCACCACCCGCGGCGAGCACCCGGCGGTGTTTTCGTTCAGGTGCAGCCGGAGACCGGCGCGGCGCTCGGGGGCCTGGTAGGTCATTTGCTACCCCGACGTCTTTTTTCCACCCGCGCTGCGATGCTGCGCGCGTGCATCGTCAGCCCCTCCGCGCCGGCTAACGCCAGCGCGGAGGGGGCAATCGTCGCGATCCCCCGCCGCGTCAGTGTCTGCACCGTGAACGTCCGCACGAAGTCCGCGGTGGACAAGCCACCGCGGACGCGCGCGGCGCCCCCAGTCGGCAGCACGTGATTGGACCCCGTCGCATAGTCACCGGCCGCCTGCACGCTCCAGTCGCCGACGAACACCGTGCCGGC
>CAZLJG010000371.1:0-3122 GCA_964559545.1 uncultured Solibacteraceae bacterium
ACGTGATGATCGCCAACGCCGGCATCGGGTATCACGACACGTTTGTGGCCACTCCTGTGGACGTCATGCAACGCCTGGTCGATGTCAACGTCATGGGCACGCTGTATGCCGCACGCGCGGCCGCCATTCAATTTTCGCAGCAACAGTCCGGGCACCTGATCGTGGTGTCCTCGATCGTGGGCCGCCGCGGCATCGGAGGCTCGAGCGTGTACTCCGCAACAAAAGCCGCGCAGGCAGGACTCGTCGAATCGCTCCGCGCCGAATGGCTTGGCACACCCCTGCGTGCCTCCGCGGTATACCCCGTCTCCACCGCGACTGAATTTCACGAAGCGATTCGTCGCGACTACGGCTTCAGCGTCCAGGGACGAGGTCCGAAACAAACGGCCGACTCCGTCGCGCAGGCGGTGCTTCGGTGCATCGACACGCCACGACCGGAGGTCTACCCGTACCGTCGCGCCCGCCTCCTCGCCATCCTCAACATCCTCGCGCCGGGTCTGGCCGACCGGCTGGTCACACGATTCGGACGCAGGCGTACACCGTGAGCGCGCCGACACTCGCCATCGAGGTGGCCCGAGCGGTGCGTGACGCCGGTGGCCGTGCGCTCATCGCCGGGGGCTGGGTGCGTGACCGCGCGTTGGGACTCGACCCGAAGGACGTGGACCTTGAAGTCTTCGGCATCCCCGCGCCACAGCTGCGTGCGCTGCTCGAACACTTCGGGCGAGTGGATGCTGTGGGCGAAAGCTTCACGGTCTACAAGGTTGGCGGACTCGACGTGTCCCTGCCCCGCCGGGAATCAAAAACCGGTCGAGGGCACAAGGGATTCACTGTGGAAGGTGATCCGGCGCTCTCGTTTGTTGAGGCGGCGCGACGACGGGACTTCACGATCAATGCGATGTCGTGGGATCCCCTGGCGGACGAAACCATCGACCCGTTTGGCGGCGCTGCAGACCTGCGCGCGCGCACGCTGCGAGCCGTCGACGGCCGGACCTTCGCCGACGACAGCCTGCGCGTCCTGCGCGCCATTCAGTTCGCCGCGAGATTCCAGCTCACGCTTGATCCGGACACGGCAGCGCTCTGTCGATCCCTGCCGCTCGATGATCTGCCGGCCGAGCGCATCTGGGGCGAAGTCGAAAAACTGCTTCTGCGCGCCACTCGCCCGTCGCTCGGTCTGGCTCTGGCGCTCGACCTCGGTGTGGTTGATCGCCTCTGGCCGGAGCTCAAGGCCCTCGTCGGATGCGAGCAGGAATACGAGTGGCATCCGGAAGGGGACGTCTGGATCCACACTCTGATGGTCGCCGACGAGGCCCGCGGCCGGCTCGACGGCCTCGACCATCCCCGGTCGGTCGTGATGATGCTGAGCGCGCTCTGTCACGACATGGGAAAACCGGCCACGACGAAGTTTGAAGATGGGCGGATTCGATCGAAGGGGCACGAGGAAGCGGGCGTGGCACCAGCCACCACGTTTCTCGATCGCTTGAACATCCACACGATCGGCGGGTATGACGTGCGCCACACCGTCCTCGGGATTGTGGCCCATCATCTGAAGCCGACGATGTTCTTCAAGGCGCCGACACCGGTCGGGGATGGGGCGTTCCGCCGGCTGGCCCAGAAGGTGGACCTCGAGCTGCTGGCTCGATTCGCGAAGGCGGATTGTCACGGGCGCACCGGAACTTTTGCCTGCGACGGGATGGACTGGTTTCTGGAACGCGCCCGCGTGCTTGGCGTGGAACACCAGCCACCGGCACCCTTCCTGCTCGGCCGTCACGTGCTGGCCCTGGGTGTACCGCCCGGTCCGCGCGTGGGCGCGCTGCTCGCGCAACTGTACGACCTCCAGCTGGATGGTAAGATCACCACCCCTGAAGCCGCGCTCGAGGCGTTGGCGAAAGCGATCACAGATGGCGATACCGGTAATACGCGGACGGATGCCTGAGCCGTGGGAAAAGGAATTCCAGGAGCAGGCTCACTATGCGTCCGGCCGTGCCGATGCCGCGGCCGCAGAGATGGCCGGGGATGCGCCGGAACCGTGGCTGAAGGTCATTGAGACCCACGAGCCGTCGGCGTTTCCATCAATCACCAAACTGCTGAATGACCCGGCGCTCCGGCCGCGCATTCGTGGCGCAGTGATTGATGTCGGGGCCGGCACCTGCATCCTGAGCGCACAACTGTCGCAACTGCCCGAGGTGTCGCAGGTGTTCGCGCTGGATCTGTCGGAAGAGTTCCTCACCACCACAAGCCTGCGCATCCTGCGACACGCCAAAGCCGACGAGTCGAAGATGACGTTTGTCGCATCGGATTTCAACGCGATCCCGCTCCCAACGGCGTCGATCGATGCGGCATTCATTTTTGCCGCCATTCATCACTCGCTCTCGCCCATCAAGACGTTGCAGGAAGTGGGTCGTCTGGTGAAGCCGGGCGGGACGATCTTCATCCTCGAGAATCCGTCGTCGGTCCTGACGATCCGGGAACGGCGCCGGAATGCGCTGGCAATCAGCGAGGAGACGACGGAGATCGCGTACACGCTTGACGAACTGCGGTATGTGATCGACAACGCCAACATCGGCACGTGTGACGTGCGCGTCTGGGACGTGATGTCGCGACCCGGACCGCGACGCTGGTTGCGGGCGATCGCGCGATGGGCGGGACTGGAACACGTCCTCCTCGCACCACCCAACTACATGTTTGTGATCACCCGGCGCTGATCGATGCCTACTCGGACCCGCGTTGCCCTCCTCTCAACGTATTACGCGCCCGTCATCGGCGGCGCCGAAGCCGGCGCCTCGCGCCTCGCCACGTACCTGCATCGGCGCGGACATGAGGTGCGCGTCATCACCAAGCGCACCAACGTGGCCCATCCTGAGCGGGACACGATCGATGGCGTGGCGGTGTGGCGACGGCCTCCGATCGGACCACGGACCGCCATCGGCAAGTGGCTCTGGCTGCCCTGGGCCGTCAGCGCACTGGCCGCAACGCGATCGGAGTACGACGTGATTGCGGTGGTGGACCAACGCGCGTCAGGATTGGCGGCGCTCGTGGCGCGCTGGCGCTTCGGGATTCCGGTCGTGTTCCAGCCGCAGGTGCAAGGCACGCTAGACGGCCGGCACCCGCAGAAACACGGCCTCGTG
>CAZLJG010000372.1:0-3101 GCA_964559545.1 uncultured Solibacteraceae bacterium
GCCACGGCCTCACCACCGCGGGCGAGTTTATTCGGTAGTCCAGAAGTCCAGGGGTCCTGAAGTCCAGGAGTCCTGAAAAACTGAGGGCGGGTGCTTCGGCGCCCGCCCTTTTTCTTTTCCACACCACCCACACCACCCACATGGCGCGCTAGAGTTCAGCGCGCCCTACGTACCCAACCTCACCCAACCTTTACCAACCTTCTCTCGTCATATCCTCTGCCGAGCAGGACATATGCCATCACGCACCGAGAGCCTTGGGGAATTTGAGCAGTCTGTACTTCTCGCCATCCTGCATCTCCTTCAGTCCGGAGACGAGGCATATGGCGTAACCGTGCGGGAGACGATTGAGACGCGCACCGGCCGCACGGTGGCTGTCGGCGCGTTATACACCGCGCTTGATCGGCTCGAACGCAAAGGGTACGTGCGTTCGCGGATGTCTGAGCCGACGGCTGAGCGCGGTGGGCGCGCGAAACGACACTTTGTGGTCACCGCGACCGGATCAGCCGCGCTCGACCGATCGCGCGAGTTCCTGGCGCGCATGTGGCACGGCCTCGCCGCGTCCCCGCGCAGGTCGCGCTCATGATGCCAACGCCGCCCCGACTCGCTCGGTGGCTGATTACCCGCCTCACTCCACGGGCGGATCGTGAGGTCGTGCTCGGCGACCTCGACGAGGGCTTTTATGCACGCTGCGCACGCAGCGCACATCACATGGCGCGCCGTTGGTACTGGGACCAAATCGTGCGCTCCATCGCTCCGTCCCTCGCCAGACGATGGGGCGCGACGGAGATTGATTCCCCACACAGAGGACCACACATGGACGGACTTTGGCAGGACCTTCGTTTCACGCTGCGCAGCGCCGCGCGACGCCCGCTCGTCACCGCCGTGGCGATTGCCTCACTCACCATCGGCATCGCCATGACGACCATCGTCTTCAGCCTGATGGACGCCACGCTGCTCCGCCCACTCTCTGTGAAGGCACCTGCGGAGTTGTCCCTGATCACCGAGCAGCGCGCCACCGGCGTGAACCAGACGCTGCCGCATCCCGACTATCTCGACTGGGCGCGCGACCAGCAGACCTTCACCAGTCTCCTCGCCTCCGCGAACGTGCAAGTGTCCGTCAGGGTCCAGCACGAGACGGCGGTGGTGACCGGAGAAGCGGTGTCAGGCACGTACTTCGACACCCTCGGTGTCACGACGCGGCAGGGTCGAGTGCTTACGCACCAGGACGACACGGCCTCGGCGCCGCCCGCGGTGGTTGTCAGCCGCAGATTATGGGAACGCCTCGCCGGACCAGACACCTCCTTCTCGCCGACCGCAGCGACCATCAACAACACCGCGTTCACTGTCGTGGGCGTCGCGCCAGAGTCGTTCGGCGGGATTCACGTCGGCACCAGAGCCGACATCTGGGTATCACTTGCGGCGATGGGCACGGTCGATCCGGACAGGGTCGGTCGCAACCTGACCGAGCGCCGCAGCAGCTGGCTGTGGCTGATGGGGCGACGGAAACCGGGCGTCACACACGACGCCGCTGCCGCCGACCTGAACCGCGTGGAAGCCGGTCTCGCGCCGGCGGTGGGACGCCAGTCACCCAAACAGCTCCGGGTCACTGACGGCCGGCGAGGCACCGATACGATTCCGGAGACGACCACTGACACGCTGCGGATCCTCCTCGGTGCGGCCGCGCTTGTCCTCCTGATCGCGTGCGCCAACGTGGCGAATCTGCTGCTGGCCCGAAGCGCCGATCGACGCCGCGAGCTGCAGGTGCGCGCGGCACTGGGTGCCAGTCGATGGCGACTTGTGCGGCTGCTCGGCACGGACGCGGCGGTCACCGCCCTGGCGGCCGGCACGCTCGGACTCGCCATTGCGTGGCCTGGGGCACAACTCGCCGCGTCGATGATGGCGGTCTTCGGCCGCCCGCTGGATCTCGCCGTGCAGCTTGACTGGCGCACGGCGGGGTTTGCCGTCGCACTCGGCACACTCGCCGCGGTGCTCGCCAGCCTCGCGCCGGCAGTGCACGTGCTGCAGACGTTCCGACAGTCCGCCGGCGACAGCGGGACCCGGAGCATGACGACGGGACGAGCGGCCACACGCCTGCGACAAGGCCTGCTCGTCGCGCAGTTTGCGCTGGCCGTAACGCTCGTGGTGGCAGCAGGTCTCCTCCTGCGCACCGTGGACAACCTGCGATCGCTGCCCGCGGGTTTTGATACTGACCGGCTCGCGCTCGTCACTGTTGACGTGTCCGTCACCACGATGGACGCCCCGCAGTCACACGCGTATGTGGCAGACGCCGCACGCGCCCTGGCCGCGGTCCCTGGCGTCGAAGCCGTCGGCTTCGCGCGTGTCGTCCCCGTGGGCTTCGGCGGGTCCCGTCGAACCGTGGAGATCCCAGGTTACGAGCCGGCCCCTGACGAAGACATGGAGTTGAACTACAACTTCGTGACCGGCGACTACTTTGAGGCCATGGGCATTCCGGTCATCGCCGGTCGCCACCTGACGGCGTCTGATGCGCCGCTGCCGGTCGCGGTGATCAACGAGACGATGGCGCGGCGGTACTGGCCGAACGGCAACGCCGTCGGCCGCACCATGTCGATCGGCCCCGCCCCCGTCACCATCGTCGGCATCGTCCGCGATGTGAAGTACCGCATGTTGCGCGAGGAGCCACGGCCGAGTTTCTACCTGCCATTCACCGGCGCGGTTCGCGGCGGGGTCTTCCACGTGCGCACGACACCATCGCCGTCAACGCTGCTGCCGGCCCTGCGCCAGGCGGCGACCACCGCCAATTCCCAGGTCCCGGTCACCGACCTCCGCACCCTGCGCATGCAGGCAGACGCCAATATCAACGACGACCGGGTAGCCATGATGATTGGTCTATCACTGGCGATCGCGGCGCTTGTCCTGGCAGCGGTGGGTCTCTTTGGTTCCATGTCTTATCTGGTGACACAGCGGACGCGCGAGATCGGTGTGCGACTGGCCCTGGGTGCGGACGGCCGTCGCATCCACTCCCTGGTGCTCCGACAGGGCCTGCGGCTCGCGCTCGCAGGCACAGGCGCGGGGTTGTTGTTGTCGATCTGGGC
The DNA here is from genome assembly GCA_964559545.1 of uncultured Solibacteraceae bacterium. Classification (GTDB taxonomy): domain Bacteria; phylum Acidobacteriota; class Vicinamibacteria; order Vicinamibacterales; family SCN-69-37; genus SYFT01. Next base: position 3,075 of record CAZLJG010000372.1, read on the forward strand.
CACGCGGTCCGTGGAGTCGCGGCTCTT
>CAZLJG010000373.1:0-3095 GCA_964559545.1 uncultured Solibacteraceae bacterium
CGGGTGCCGGCCGAGAAGCGGGCGATGAAGTCGTTGAGTTGATCGATCTTCTTTTCGCGCTGGATGTTCTCCGACTCGATGCGCGACCGAATCTGCATCTTCGCCAGCACCATGTCGTCGTAGCCACCGGTGTAGGTGATGATCGTTTCGTAATCGATGTCGGCGGTGTGCGTACACACGGCATTCAGGAAGTGCCGGTCGTGCGAGATGACGATGAGGGTGCCGTCGTACCGTTCGAGGAACGTCTCAAGCCAGTGGATGGAGTCGAGGTCGAGGTGGTTCGTCGGTTCGTCGAGCAGCAGCGCGCGCGGGTTGCCGAACAGCGCCTGCGCGAGGAGCACTCGCACCTTCTGGCCGCCCTGCAGTTCCGACATCGACCGGTCGTGCAGTTCGTCGGCGATGTCGAGGCCCTGCAGCAGGATTGCCGCGTCGCTGTCGGCCGAATATCCGTCTTCTTCGCCGACGATGCCCTCGAGTTCGCCGAGGCGCATGCCTTCGGCGTCGGTCATGTCGGTCTTTTCGTAGAGTTTCTCGCGCTCCTGGAGGGTGCTCCAGAGGCGCTTGTTGCCCATGATGACCGTGTCGATGACCCGGAACTGGTCAAAGGCGTACTGGTCCTGGCTGAGGACCCCGATCTTGTCGGGCCGGGAGACGGTGCCTTTTTGCGGCGTGAGCTCCCCGGTGAGGAGCTTCATGAAGGTGGACTTGCCGGCGCCATTCGGTCCGGTGAGGCCATACCGCCGCCCCGGACTGAACGTCGTCGTCACATCGTCGAAGAGCACCTTCGACCCATACCGCATAGACACGTTGGCGACAGAGATCATGAACACATGATTCTAGCAGGAGCGCGGGCAGGATCCGTGGAGCACAAGGGCTTCAGCCCTTGTGACGACCCGGGGGCTGAAGCCCCAGGGCTCCGAAATGCCGGGCATCAGCCCGCGACCGACAGGAGCTCGATCTCGAAGATCAAGTGAGCGTTGGGCGGAATGGCCCCGGCGCCCTGCGAGCCGTAGCCGAGGCTGGGCGGGATGATCAGGCGGCGCTTGCCACCGACCTTCATGCCGGGCAGGCCCTGGTGCCAGCCCTGAATCACGGAGCTGACGCCAATCGTGAAGCTGAAGCCGGCGCCGGACGTGCTCGCGTCGAACTGGGCGCCCTTGTTGTCCGTCGCGGTCGCAGAGTAGACCCAGCCGGTGTAGTAGACACGCACGGTTTTACCGTTGGTGGCTTCGGTGCCGGTGCCGACGGTGAGGTCGGTCGTGGAGAACGGGATATCGAGGGGCGGGGCGGTCGGAGCGGCGTTCTCACCACAGGCGACGGACAGGGCGAGCAAGGCGGCCACACACACGAATTTCGCTGAATGCATACGCCACGATGATAGCTGGGCTAAGATCCGCTTTGCCAGCCGCCCATCCTGCACGGTGTTCTTTATGAGCGTGCGACTCTTTGTCCCTGCACTCGCGGCCGCCCTGTTGCTGGCCGCGTCCCCTGTGCGGACCCTGGACCCTGGACTTCGAACCCTGGACCCTGGACCCCGGCCCCTTGGACCTCAAGCGTCCCAGCCCCAGCGCCCGGTCTTCCGGGCGGACGTCAATTTCATCACGGTGGACGCCTATCCGCTTGTGGACGGGCGGGTGGTCGAGGGCCTGAAGGCCGAAGACTTTGAGGTCCGGGAGGACGGTCGGCTCCAGAAGGTGGAGTCGTTCGAATTCGTACGGGCGAATGAGCGCATCACCGAGGGGATGCGGCGTGACCCGGGCAGCCAGCAGCAGATGCTCGACGAACTGGCGGACCCGCGCGCGCGTGTGTTCGTGGCCTACCTCGACGTGCACAACATCGGCATTCCCGGCGCGTACTACAGTCGTCCCGCGATCATCGAGATGTTCCATCGGCTGCTCGCGCCGAACGACTTGATCGCCATGAGCACGTCGCGCAATCACCCGCGGCAGCTGACATTCGGCCGCACGACGTCGGTGGTCGAGCAGCAGCTCACGCGGTACTGGACATGGCAGGACCCGGATGTGACGGTGAATGACGCGGAGGAGAGCGGTCTCACCATGTGCGTCGTCAACGCCGCGGCCTCAGGCGGGCGCACACCCGTGCATCCAGATAAGCCGGAAGACACCGAGTGGATCCAGCGTCGACGACAGGACCAGTTGCTGGCCAGTCTGGAAGGCACGGTTGAATATCTCGGCGAAGTGCGAGAGGGGCGCAAGATCCTGTTCCTCTTCTCGCGCGGCTGGAATCTGTTCGAGCCCAACCGCGACTTGCTGAAACCGCTGGAGACCCCCGGCTACGCTCCGGCCAGACCAGGCGTCACAAAAGAGCCGTGGCGGAATATGCGCATCGGAAGCTCGCTGGCGGAGGGTGACAAAACAGCGTGTGAACAGGAGTTGATTCGCCTGGCGAACATGAACAATGTCGTGCGCTTCCGTGACTTGCTGCGTGATGCGGCCATGAACAACGTGGCCATCTACCCGGTGAATCCCTCAGGCGTTGGCGCCATCGGAGGTGGAAACGATCGACTGTTGGAAATGGCCCGCAACACAGGCGGCACCGCCGTCGGCAATCGAAACGACCTCGTCCAAGGGGTGATCGACGTCAGCCGTGAGTTCGAGGCGTATTACCTGCTTGGTTACGCGTCGGACAATCAAAAAGCGGACGGGCTGCTGCGCCGCATCGAGGTGAAGGTGAAGCGGCCTGGCGTGGAGGTCAAGGCGCGGCAGGGGTATCGCGCGATGACGGCCGCCGCCGCGGCGTCGAAGGCGGAGGTCCTCGCGACACCGGTGCGCATTGATGCCGACCGCGCGGCACTGGACGCGGCACTGGACGTGCTCGCGACGATTCGTGTCGGAGATGAAGCGGCGTTCAACGCGTCGCGGTATCTGAAGGCCGACGCCGCGCCGTATCTCGGACTTCCGGTCGTCTTCCGCGCGAATCCGTCGCCGCGGTCGCCGGTGGTGGCCGTGCATGCGCCGGCGTTTCGCCGCAGCGAGCGACTCCACATCGAGTGGCCCATTACGCAGGCCTTCGCCAGCCGCACCGCCAGAGTTGTTGGTCGCGACGGCAACCCTGTTGGTGTGCCCGTGACACTC
>CAZLJG010000374.1:0-3073 GCA_964559545.1 uncultured Solibacteraceae bacterium
CGGGCTACGAACGCACCTACCGTGAGATGCCGCGCCTCATCAACATTGATCCGGGTGTCGCAGCCCAGGTGGGCATCACGCCGCAGCCGTCAGCGATCGACGCGCATCAGGAAGTGCAGTTCCTGATCGGCAAGATCGACTGGCAGATGACGCCCAGCCAGCGCCTGACGGCGCGCACCAACCTGTTCCGCAACGACAACCCGCTCAACGCGGGTGGCGGCGGCAACACGGCCATTGAACGCTCCGTGGACTTCCGCGATCAGATGTGGTCACACGCGGTGCAGGTCGTGTCCACGCTGGGCGCCTCGCAGCTGAACGAACTCCGCATGCAGGTGATGCAGCGCACGTCGCGCCGCGACGCGTTCGAGGGCGCGGCCACGGGTGTGTCGGTCAACATCAACGGCGGTGTGGTCGGCGGCATCAACAACAACATCCAGTTCGGCGCCCCGACCGGCGACGGCGAGTTGTTCAAGCAGCGCATCTATCAGATCGTCAACAACTTCACGCTGTTGCGCGGCAAACACAGCTTCAAGGTGGGCGTGGACTACTCGTTCATCAAGGACGACCGGCGGTCGGTGCTGCCGGCGACCTACACCTTCCCGACGGTCGCGGCGTATCTGGCGGCCAAGAGCGGCGCCAACCCCAAGGGGTACACGAGCTTCACGCAGACGGTCGCGATCGAACCGACGTTCGACATGACCAACGCGGGCTTCTCCGCCTTCATTCAGGACGACTACAAGGTCACGCCGAACTTCAAACTGCTCTACGGCGTGCGCTACGACCTGAACCTCTACAACAAGGGCATTGAAGGCTCGCCGTATTCGGAGACGTTCAACCGCGATGGCAACAACTTCGCGCCGCGCGCGGGGTTTGCGTGGACGCTCGACGAACAGGGCAAGTCGGTGCTGCGCGGCAGCTCGGTGGTCATGTATGACCAGATGTTGCTCGCGATCATCGAACAGTCCTACGAGTTCTCGGGCAACGCGCGTCGTATCGCCGTCAACCTGCAGCCCACGGCCGCCAATGCGCCGAGTTTCCCGGCGGTGTTGACCTCCACCACCGCGTCGTCTGCGCAGAGCGCAATCTTCGCCGTGTCCCCGGACTTTGTGTCGGGTCGCACCTGGCAGAGCAACCTCACCTATGAGCGCGCACTGGGAACCAACTACTCCAGCTCGATCGGCGTGATGTACGCGAAGGGCGATTCGATGCCCGTCATCAGCGAGTTCAACCTTGTCGGGATCACCCCGGTGAGAACCCTCGCCGACGGACGCGGCGTCTACAGCTCAACCGTCAATGCGACGACGCGTCGCGACCCCCGCTTCAACCGGATCTCGATGGTCGAGGCGGTCGGCGAGTCCTGGTACAAGGCGTTGACGCTGCAGTTCGGCAAACGCTGGAACGGCAGCCTGCAGTTCGACCTGAACTACACGCTGGCCAAGGGTATCGATACGGCGCCGCTCGGTGGCGGCACGTTGTCGGTGCAGGGTGACGCGCGCCGGTCCGATCCCCAGGACCTCCAGCGCGACAAGGGCCCGAACTCACTGGACGTGCGTCACACGTTCAACGGCAGCATCGTGGCGCTCTCGAACTTCAACATCGCCAACCGGGTGCTGCATCACATCCTGAACAACAACCAGGCGTCGTTGTTCCTCCAGATCAACAGCGGCATCCCGGTGCAGATCGCGGGCAACGTCGACCTGAACCAGGATGGCCAGGGCGGCGACCGGCCCCTGAATGTGTCGCGCAACGGGCTCTACCGTCCGTCGCGTGTCAACGTGGACGCGCGGTTCTCGCGGTTCTTCAACCTCGGCTACAAGCAGACGCGCCTTGAAGTGCAAGCCGAGTTCAAGAACCTCTTCAACAAGGAACAGATCAACGGTGTGCAGACGACGTACACCGTGGACGCCACGACCGGTGCGGCGACGATCGCGCTGCCGGCCAACGGCAACGCGCTCGTGCCGACCAGCGGCTACGAACAGCGCAAGTTCCAGCTCGGCTTCAAGTTGTTCTTCTAATCTCACATCCCGGCAGGGTGAGCGGCACCACCGTTCGCCCTGCCGGGTGATTTCCCCAAGACCCGTGTGTCCCGTCCTTCCGTCCTCACGCTGCTCGCTGTTCTGATCACCACGGTCAGCGGCTCCGCACAACCGGCCGCCCCGCGCACCATTCCGATCACCATCGCGCGCCATCAGTCAGGCGCCCCCATCACGTTGGGTGTGCCCTTCCCCAAAGGCGCGCTCACCTCCCCCGACCATGTGCGAGTCGTTGACGCCGCCGGTCGGGAAGTCCCTGCCCAAGTCACTGAAGTCAGCACATGGGAACCTGTGGACCCGAGCATCAAGTGGGTCTGGGTCTTCTTTTTCGCCGGTGAGGCGAACCGGTACCAGCTGGAGTTCGGCCCCGCCGTGAGACGCGCGCGGGTCGCCGCGCCAATCGAGGCGCTGAACAACCCGCGTGCCGCCGGGCTCGCCGAAATCACCACCGGCCCCCTGCGCGTTGTTGTCCGTCAGGGCGAGACCGGGTTTCTGACATCAGTCCAGCTGGATCTCGACGGCAACGGATTCACCGACGCCGATGAAATCGCCAGCGGACCAGCGGCACGCGGATCATTTGCCGATGTGCTCGACGACGCCGGCGTGGACAGCTCGAAGGCGACCGTGCTGCGGACCACACTCGAACGCGGTACCGGGCCGCTGCACACCGTACTGCGCGTGGATGGCGAATACCGGTACGGGCGCGGCGACAACGAGACGTCCCCGTTTGTGACCCGCATCCACGCGTATGCCGGGCGCACCTACATCCGGGTGCTGCACACGTGGACCTACACCGGCACGCCCGATCACCATCGCCCACAGGAGGGCGACTACCCGCATGTGGCCACGCAGGGCGAACGTCTGATCGTCACCGATCCCTCCGATACCGGATGGACGCGGCCCAACGACCAGCTGCAGGGCCTTGGCCAGGCACTGACGCTCCGGCTGAACCGCGGCGGCCTGTCGCCGGTGTCGCGCACACAACTCAACGCCACACCTGGCGAACCGGGGTGGGTGCATGTCACCGACGGACAACGCGG
>CAZLJG010000375.1:0-3065 GCA_964559545.1 uncultured Solibacteraceae bacterium
GGGCATCGGCGCCTGCGGGTTGCTTGTGCTCCTCGTCGTGCCACTACTTGGCGGGGTGTACACCGCCGTCGCGGGCACGGGGCAGTTCAGTGTGTTCCTGCGTGGCCTGGTGGCGGCGCTGGTCCTCCTGCCGCCGACCTTGATGATGGGCGCCACGTTGCCGGCCATCGCGCGGTACGTCGAGACCACGCCAAAGGGCGTGTCCTGGATGGGCTTCTTCTACGGCGGCAACATCGCCGGCGCCGTGATCGGCACGTTGTTGGCAGGGTTCTACCTGTTGCGTGTGCACGACATGATGATTGCGACCATCGTCGCCGTCGTGATCAACGCTGCAGTGGCGGGCTTGGCGCTGCTGCTCTCGAAGTCGGCACCCTACGAACCGGCGGGCGTGTCGGTGAATGATCCCGTCATTGAGCCCGGCGCTCGCGTGGTCTATATCGCGATTGCGCTCTCCGGACTCACGGCGCTCTCGGCGCAGGTCATCTGGGCGCGTGTGTTGTCGCTGCTGTTTGGTGCCACCGTCTACACGTTCTCGTTGATTCTCGCCGTCTTCCTTGTCGGCCTTGGTATCGGGTCCAGCCTCGGGTCGTCGATGGCCTCGAACCTGAAACATCCCCGCGTTGCGCTCGGGTGGGCGCAGATGCTGCTGTGCGTGGCCCTCGCGTGGGCCGCGTATTTGACGACGGCGTCCATGCCGTTCTGGCCCATCAACCCCTCGATTTCGAGTGACATCTTCTTTAACTTCCAGCTCGACCTCATGCGCGCGGCCTTTGTGGTGCTGCCGGGTGCGATTCTCTGGGGGATGAGCTTCCCGCTGGCGCTGGCTTCGGTTGCTGAAAAGGGACAGGACCCCGCGCGTCTGGTGGGCGGCGTGTATGCCGCGAACACAGCCGGTGCCATCGTCGGCGCGATCTTCGCCAGCCTGCTCGCCATCCAGTTTTTCGGGTCACAAAACACGCAGATGGCCCTCATCGGGATCTCGGCGCTCTCGGGCCTCCTGTTGCTGGCGTCGGCGGCGGAAGAGGCGGGTCGCGGCAAGTCCCAGGTGGCAAGCATGGCGCTGCTGGTGCTGGTCACCGGTGGCGCGGGGCTGCTTGCCCGGTCGGTGCCGGAAATGCCTGGCGTGCTTGTGGCCTACGGCCGCTACGCGGCGACCTGGGTGGGGCAGAACGACATCTTCTACGTCGGTGAAGGAATGACCGCCTCGGTCGCTGTGTCGCGTACGCCCAACGGCGTTCTCAACTACCACAACGCGGGCAAGGTGCAAGCGTCGAGTGAGCCGCAGGACACGCGTCTCGAGCGGATGCTGGGCCACATGACCACCGTGACGCATCAGTCTCCCTCAAACGTGTTCGTGATCGGCTGTGGTGCGGCCGTGACTGCCGGTGCCGTCTCCATCGACCCGCGCGTGAAGAATCAGCTGGTTGCCGAAATCGAGCCGCTCGTGCCGCGCGTCGTCGCGCGGTATTTTTCCGAACACAACTTCGACGTGCTCAACAACCCGAAGGTGCGCGTGCATATTGACGATGCGCGGCACTTTTTGCTGAATACGAAGGAAACCTACGACGCGATTACGTCGGATCCCCTGGACCAGTGGGTGAAGGGCGCGGCGACACTTTACACGCGTGAGTTCTTCGACGTGGTGAAGTCGCGCCTGAATCCCGGCGGCGTATTGACGTTGTGGGTGCACCTCTATGAGACCGACGCGATTACCGTCAAGAGCGAACTCGCGACGTTCTTCGAGGCGTTTCCCAATGGTGCGGTGTTCGCGAATCTGCACAACGGGCAGGGCTACGATTTGATCCTGTGGGCGCGCCGTGACGGCGAACCGATCGACGTTGATGCCGTGCAGGCGCAACTTGATGATCCCGCCAACAGCCAGCTGGCGCAGTCACTGCAGGAAGTTGGCTTCTCATCGGCGCTGGATCTCTTCAGCACCTACAGCGGCAATGCCCGCGACCTGAAAGCCTGGTTGACCGACGGCATCATCAACACCGATCGGAATCTCAGGGTGCAGTACCTCGGTGGTCTGGCGCTGAACCACTATCAGGCTGACGTGTTGTACCGGGACATGACCCGGGACGCGCGGTACCCCGACGGGCTCTTCACGGGCTCTCCCGCAACCCTGGCTCTCCTTCGAGAGCGAATCTCGGCGGCGTTGGGCACGCGGTAATCAGCGAAGTCGTTTCTCGATCTCCGCGGCCTTCTGGCGCTGTTCCGGTGTGAGTGTCGCCACGTCGACAAGGCCGAGCGGCTCGGGCGTCTTGTCGGCGAATGTGTACGCCGGGTCCGTGCCCTCTTTCTGCTGCACGAACAGCTTGTAGACGCTCGGCTGGGTGAACGCCTCAGCCCACGATCGGAACTCTGCGGCGTTGCCTTCGCGCTCGCGCTCGGGTGGGACGACGTCGAGTTTCACGCTCGTGCCGGTCTGCAGACCGCGCTGCGAGCCAAAATACATCGGCCGCAGGCCCACGGCCTGTCCCTCGGCGGCGAGCAGGCTGAAGTTCACATCGATGGTGAAGTCGTTGAGGGTCGGCCCGTTGTACGGCTGGGACGTATCGCCGTTTGTCGCCGATTCCCGCTTCGCCGGACCATACGTGCGGAAGAGCGGATAGTCCGTGCCGCCAAGGAATCCCTCCCACGTGGTGCCGTAGTCAAGTGTGAGGACATACCCGGCCTTCAGAATCCGCGCGGAACCCTGAATAAAGCCCTCCGCGCCGGGGTTGATGTAGGTCACCATGCCCTGCGGGTGTTTCGTCAGCGCGGCGGCGTAGGCGGAGGCGTATCGGCGGAGGTGGTCGGCCACGGCCGGCACTTCAGAGGCGGGCACGTAGGCTTCCTGAAACTGCATCGCGTTCGACGTGGCGACGTATTCGTCCCGACGCGGGCCAAGGCCTTCCAGTACCGCGACGAACGTACGCTTCGTCAGATAGAGCCTGGACTGATCTCTTCCAGACAAAAAGGTGTTTTCAACAACGGCGTCGTCCGCTTCCGCAGCCTCCACCACGTCCGCCCCGAGCAGTGGCCGTGCGGCGGCCCAGGCATCCGCGGGCAGGCTCGGCACC
>CAZLJG010000376.1:0-3055 GCA_964559545.1 uncultured Solibacteraceae bacterium
TGAGGGCCTCGTCCGCGTTGTGGCGAAGAGCCTCCTGCATCGCCAGCGCGTTGTTCAGCAGGTTGTTCGACTTGATGGTTGGATTCAACGCGTCGGGATGGTTGCGGCGCACGTCCACCAGCGCCACTGCGATCCCTTCCGTGAACGTGCGCTCCGGCGGGGCAGGGAATGTCTTCACGATGATGACGACAGTGGGGGTGGGGCAGGCCGCCGGGTTGTAGGTCAGTGCGCCGACGCCGCGCGTCAGCAGGATGCGGATATAGGCCTCTGGCAGGACATTCAGCAGCCGGTCGTGCGCGGCCATCGTGTCCGTCATCCAGCCCAGCATCTCCGCGTCTGTGAACGGCACGTCGAGCGCCATGAGGCCGGCTGACCGGCGCAGACGGTCCATGTGGGGGCCAAACAGAAATGGTTCGCGCTGATAGGTGCGGAGGGTTTCATATACGCCCTCGCCATACAGAAACCCGTGGTCAAACACCGGCACCACGGCCTGGTCCGCCGGGGTAATCCGGCCATTCACATACACGACTGCCTGAAGTGCGCTCATACGTGCGCGTATAGTACGCTCCCTCTCACGGGTTATGCGAGTCCTCAACACGGCACAAATGCGGGACGCCGACCGGCGCACGACCGACGATGTCGGGATCGCGTCGATTGTGCTGATGGAGAACGCGGGGCGGCAGGTGGTGACGGCAATCGAAGCGACGTTCGAGGACGCGTCCACACTGAGTTATGCGGTTCTCTGCGGCAAGGGCCAGAACGGCGGCGACGGGTTCGTCGTCGCGCGGACCCTGCTTGAACGGGGCGTGGACGCGACGGTGTACCTCGTCGGCACCGGCGCGGAGGTGCGCGGAGATGCGCGCACGAACCTGCAGATCCTGTCGAACCTGTCCATTGATGTCGTCGAAATTTCGGATGCGGCCGCGTGGGAGCTGCACGCACCTGCCGTACTCGGGGCGGACGTCATCGTGGACGCGCTGTTCGGCACCGGCCTGCGAGGGGCGCTGTCGGGCCTGGTCGAATCCATTGTCGAAGACCTGAACGCCTCAGAGACGCCGGTGGTGGCCGTTGACCTGCCCAGCGGACTCGACGCGAGCGAGTCGACCGTGCCGGGGCCCGCCGTGGACGCGACGTTGACCGTCACGTTCGGTGCGCCGAAGATCCCGCACGTGCTTCCACCGGCCGAAGACCACGTCGGCAGTCTGGTGATTGCGGACATCGGAATTCCGCAGTCGGTGATTCAGCAGCTCGAGGGCCCATGGGTGGAACTGCTGACCAAGGACGCCATGCGCCGGCACGTGACGCCGCGACCGGCGGAGAGCCAGAAGGGCGACTACGGTCGCGTGCTTGTGGTGGGAGGCTCGACCGGCAAGACCGGGGCCGCGTATCTCGCCGCCATTGCCGCCCTCCGGTCTGGAGCGGGCCTGGTCACCGTGGCCACCCCACGGTCGTGCCAGCCCGTGATGGCGACGCTCGGCGCGGAATTCATGACGATGGGCCTGGAAGAGACGGCCGATGGCCAGATCGCCTTTGAGGCGGTCGAGGCCGTGCTCGAGTTTGACGCCGACGTCCTCGTGATTGGTCCCGGCCTCGGGCGCAGTCCCTCGGCCGCGGCTTTTGTGCACGCCGTGACCGAACGCGCCGGTATTCCCGTTGTGCTCGATGCGGATGCGCTCTACGCCTTCACCGGGGAGACGGATCGCTTGCAGGGGCGCGAGGACGTGCCGGTGGTGATTACACCTCATCCGGGCGAAATGGCCCGCCTGCTCGGGGTGTCGATTGATGACGTCCAGGCGCGGCGAGTGGATGTGGCCCGGGATCTCGCCACGTCGCGACAGCTGCACGTGGTTCTGAAGGGGCACAGAACGGTTGTGGCGGGCCCTGACGGGCGTGTGAGCCTCAACATGACCGGAAACCCGGGGATGGCCACCGGCGGCACTGGCGACGTTCTGGCGGGCATGATCGGCGCCTGGTGCGCCCAGTTGCTGGATGCCTCGGCGGCCTGCCAGCTCAGTGTGTACCTGCACGGCCTGGCGGGGGACCTCGCTGCCGCAGATGAAGGAGAGGTCTCGATGATCGCGGGCGATATCGTCAATCGGTTGGGGGATGCCGTGCGTGAGTTGACGGCGCAGAAGCGGGCGGACGCATGAGTCAACGTCTGGTCACCCACTCGTCGTCGGAAGCCGAGACGGTCGCCGCGGGGCGCCATCTGGCCGAGATGCTCTCGCGCGGGGATGTCGTGCTGATTTCAGGTCCGCTGGGAGCGGGGAAGACGGCGTTTGTGCGTGGGCTTGCGGAAGGTCTGGGGGCCTCGTCGAGTGACGTCTCCAGTCCGACGTTCACGCTCATTCAGCAGTACAGCGGACGCCTGCCGCTGTTTCACGCCGACCTGTATCGACTGACCGAGGCCGAAGCCGCGGACCTGGGGCTTGAAGACACCGGGGAAGACGGCGTGCTGGCGGTGGAGTGGCCGGATCGGTGGACGAACACCCCGGCACACGCGTGGCACGTCGCCATCGCGGATGACGGCGGCGACGAACGCACGATCGTGCAGGTCCGAACCTACTCGACGCGGTAGTTCGGCGCTTCTTTGGTGATGATCACGTCGTGGACGTGGCCTTCGCGCACACCGGCGGTGGTGACACGAATCAGCTCCGCATCGCGTTGCAGCGTGGGAATATCCGCGCACCCGGTGTAACCCATACCGGCGCGCAAGCCGCCCATGAGCTGATGGATCATCGCCGCGACTGACCCCTTGTGTGCGACGCGGCCTTCGATGCCTTCCGGCACGAGTTTGTCGGTGTTGCCTTCGAGTTCGAACTCGTCCTGGAAGTAGCGATCGCGGCTGCCGCGGCGCATGGCGCCCAGTGAGCCCATGCCGCGATACTCCTTGAAGCTGCGGCCCTGGTACAGGATGACTTCGCCCGGGCTCTCGTCGGTGCCGGCAAACAGGCTGCCGACCATCACGGCGCTGGCGCCGACTGCGATTGCCTTCGTGATATCCCCGGAGTACCGGATGCCGCCGTCAGCGATGATCGGCACGTCGCGATCCGCT